>CADCOU010000094.1 GCA_902803155.1 uncultured Lachnospiraceae bacterium
ATTACTTCGGGATGGAGACCCTGAAGACCATCGTCCGTCAGCCGCTTGTTCTGACGGAGAACGTTGACAAGTTCGACGTCCTGGTCAATGTCAAGGGCGGCGGAATGACCGGCCAGGCCGGCGCGATCCGCCACGGCATCTCCCGTGCACTGCTTGAGGCAGACGCAGAATACAGACCCGCTCTGAAGGCCGCAGGTTTCCTTACCAGAGACCCGCGTATGAAGGAGAGGAAGAAGTACGGCTTGAAGGCCGCACGCAGAGCGCCTCAGTTCTCGAAGCGTTAAGAAAGCGACAAGAGAGTCCTGGAAATCCAGCATTTCCGGGACTCTTTTCTTATACGCAGATAAGGATGGTCATGCATATGAGATTGTTTATTGCGATACGGCTGAATCAGAAGATGAAACAAACCGCCCGGGAGGTACAGGATACCTTCAGGCTTCAGGGCGTCCGGGGGAACTACATTCCGTCGGAGAACCTGCATATCACGCTTGCTTTCATCGGGGAGTACGGGGATCCGGACGCAGTGCTGGACGCCATGGAGACCGTCTCATTTTCCCCGTTTACCGTCAGGATGGATAAGATCGGCTGCTTTAACGATCTGTGGTGGATGGGACTGTCTGAAAGCGAAGAACTGCAGGTGCTTGTCCGAAGACTCCGTCACGCCCTTTCGGAGGCAGGCATCCCGTTTGACAGGAAGAAGTTCCGGGCACATGTGACGCTCCTCAGAAAAGCGTTTTATGCAGGGGACGGCAGGATCGGACAGGTGGAATTCGAACCCGCAGAGATGCAGGTGGATTGTATCTCCCTGATGAGGTCCACAAGGGGCAGGAGCGGTATGATCTATACAGAGATCGGAGCCGTCACAGCCGACTGAAAACACTGTCTGCAGGAACGGTATGTTATCATTTACAGGATAGATCGGGATTGTGATACGAAGACATGGAGGATATGCTATGGAAATGGAAAGAATCTATGAGATTGCGTCGGATGCGGCTTCCCGGCTGCGTGCTCTTGCAGGCGGGAGCATTTCGATCGGACTGGTGCTCGGGAGCGGGCTCGGAGAGTATGCGGAGAGGCTTGCCGGCAAGAAGACTCTCTCCTATCAGGATATACCGGGATTCCCGGTATCGTCTGTAAAGGGGCACAACGGACAGTTTGTAATCGGAAATCTCGGTGAGAAAAAAGTTGTCGTCATGCAGGGGAGATTTCATTTTTACGAAGGGTATGACAGGGAGATGCTCCTTCTGGGCGTGCGCTCCATGAAGCTGCTCGGCGTAGAATACCTGCTGCTGACGAATGCCGCGGGAGGAGTGAACCTTTCCTATGAACCGGGTACTCTGATGTCGATCTGCGATCACATCAACTTTGCCGGCGTCAATCCGCTGATCGGTAAAAATGATGACCGCTTCGGCGTTCGTTTCCCGGACCAGGGAAATGTCTATGACAGGGAACTCAGGAAAGAACTCATGGATCTGTCGGAGAAGATGGGGATCCCCCTCAGGGAAGGCGTCTACATGATGATGAGCGGCCCGTCTTTTGAGACGCCTGCAGAGATCCGGATGGCGAGAACGCTTGGCGCGGACGCGGTCGGGATGTCGACCGTTCCGGAAGCGATCGCGGCGAATCACTGTGGTATAAAGACACTCGGGATCTCGCTGATCACCAACATGGCGGCGGGCGTGACGGATCAGAAACTTACCCATGAGGAAGTCAGCCTGATCGCAAAGCAGTCATCAGAACGGTTTGAGCGGCTGGTGGATGCGATTGTGACAGAAGTTTTCTGAACGGTGTTTTCCGGAGAACGATTCTGGGCTATTATATATACAGAGTATGCAGGTCCGGAGGCGCGGAATCAATGAAATTATGTATAGACCATGCGGATACGGATGAGATCAGAAGGATCTGTGCCGTGTATCCCATCGACGGCGTGTCGACGAATCCGTCGATCCTTGCAAAGAGCGGAAGACCTCCCTACGAAGTACTGAAGGAGATACGGAGCATCATCGGGCCGGAAGGGGAACTGTTCGTGCAGGCGGTTTCTCCTGATGCGGAAGGCGCTGTGGCGGAGGCGAAGCGGATACTTGCCGAAACCGGCGACAGGACGCTGGTGAAGATCCCGTGCACCCCGGAAGGGTTCCGGGCGATGAAGCTGCTGCGCGCGGAAGGAATCCGCTTTATCGGGACTGCGGTGTATACCGCGATGCAGGGTTTTCTGGCGGCAAAATGCGGAGCGGAGTATGTCGCTCCGTATGTGAACCGGATCGACAACCTGGGACTTGACGGAGTTAAGGTCGCGAAGGATATCCATGACGCCATCACCCGGAACGGACTCGACAGCGGCCTTCTTGCAGCGAGTTTTAAAAATTCGCAGCAGGTGCTGGAACTTGTAAAATACGGAGTCAAGGCGGTGACGGTCTCACCGGATGTGATCGACGGGTTTGTGAAGAACGCGGAGATCAGCAGTGCCGTGGACCGGTTCGTCCGCGACTTCGAAGGACTGTGCGGTGAAGGAAAGACCATGCTGGACTGCTGAGCACGGAAACCGATACATCAGAAGAAGGAGAGAAAGATGAAAGTACTGAACTATGGGTCGTTGAATGTTGATTACACGTACAGTGTTCCGCACATCATCGTGGGCGGCGAGACCATGGCTTCCTACGAACTTCATGAGTACTGCGGCGGAAAGGGACTGAACCAGTCGGTCGCTCTGGCGAAGGCAGGCCTTGACGTATGGCATGCCGGCATCATCGGCAATGACGGGCAGATGCTCCTGAATGCCTGTGCAGAGGCAGGCGTTCATACGGACTACATCAGGAAGATGGATGTCCGGGGCGGCCACACGGTGATACAGGTGGATGAAAACGGACAGAACAGCATCATCCTCTACGGAGGGACAAACCGGATGCAGACAGCGGAGTTCGTGGACGAGGTGCTCTCGCATTTTGAGGAGGGAGATTACCTTGTGCTCCAGAACGAGATCAACATGCTGGATTACATCATTGATAAGGCCTATGAGAGAGGGATGAAGATCATCCTGAATCCGTCCCCGTATAACGATGCCCTGGATGCCTGCGACCTGAAGAAGGTTTCTCTGTTCCTGGTCAATGAGATCGAAGCGGCACAGATCACAGGGAATACGGATCCGGACCATGCCCTGGATGCGCTGCATGAAACATTCCCGGACGCTGCGTTCGTCCTGACGCTCGGGTCGGACGGCGCCTGGTATTATGACGGGGAGCAGAAGGTGTTCCAGGACGTATTCAAGGTGAAGGCGGTAGACACGACCGCGGCAGGCGATACCTTTACCGGTTTCTTTATCAAAAAGCTCTCAGACGGCGCGGACATCCAGACTGCGCTGAGGACGGCGGCCAAGGCATCTTCCATCGCAGTCACGCGGGTCGGAGCGGCTCCGTCGATTCCGACGATGGAGGAAGTGGAAGCGTCTCTGGCAGGAGAGTAAGAAGACCAGGGGGCAATTCGGCCGGGAAAAGCCGGGACGGAATCAGGACGGAGCCGGCAGGAAAGCAGAATTGATCAGAAAAAGAGAGCAGGTCCTATGCGGACTGCTCTCTTTTTCTCCTTACATCTCTTCGAATGAATCCATCAGGAGTTCCTTCGTCTGCATGCTGTCCATACCGAGGACTACGGAGAACTCTTCGATCAGCTTTTCGGTAGCGGCCTTGAAATACCGATCGTCTGTAGCGGTGATCTTCTTTCCTTTCTCCCTGCGGATGGCAATGCGCTGATTCAGAGTCTTGACCAGGCTGAGCCACTCACGGCAGCTGCCGGAATGGAGAGCCTTGGAATAGGAGATCTCCTGCTGGCGGGCGCTCTGCTCGGGGAGCGTCTCGAGATGCGGGATATCTTCCAGGAGCTGTCTGGTCTCTTCGGGGGAGATCAGGTCACGCATGATCACTTTCTGATTATCAACGGGGGTCATGATCTTGCAGGACTGATCATGGAGAGGACGCAGTATATAGCAGATTCGTCCGTCTGCCGAACCGATGGAAGATTCCATCACCTCAGTGCCCATGACTTCGCACACACCACTGTTGCCATATGATATATAATCGCCTTTGCTATACATACCGGCTCTCCTTTCTTTCAGTCTCGGAATGATCCTGATTCCGGAAACGAAAACGTTATATTGATAATTATCTATTGACATATTCCCTGTACTCTGTTATTGTAACATTTTTTGTCTTAAGATGATATAAACCGAAACGGACAAAATTACCGGCAATTTTGATGTTTCACTGGCAAAAATCTACAACCGCGCATGCGGATTCTTCCTGCTTTGACAGATGCTGTGACGGCTAATATACTGAAAAGGCGGCTTGAAGCAGGCAGTTTAACGATGGGAAAACGGGAAAATGAGTGAATTGCAGAAGATAGCTGTCATACGGAGCGACTTCCCGGAGAAGTTCGGGATTCCAAGGCAGAGCGGGATCGTGGAGGAACTGAAGGCAGAGATCATTTTTGAACCTCCGTTCCGTGATCCGAACTGTGTCATGGGGCTGGAGGAATTCTCCCATATCTGGCTGATCTGGGAATTTTCCGGCAACCTCAGGGCAGGATGGTCTCCGACAGTCATCCCTCCGAAACTGGGAGGAAAGATCCACAAAGGAGTCTTTGCGACAAGGTCGCCGTTCCGGCCGAATCCGATCGGTCTGTCCTGCGTGAAGCTGGACCACATAGAGATGCGTCCGGGAACCGGCCCGGTCCTGCACGTTTCCGGGGCGGACCTGAGGGACGGGACACCGGTCTATGATATCAAGCCGTATGTCCGGTACGCGGACTGCCGCCCGGACGCGGTGAGCGGGTTCGCAGATGAAGTGGGGGACTACAGGCTGGAAGTGGTGTTCCCGCCGGAGCTGCTTCGGAAACTGCCTGAAGAAAAGAGGGAGGCCGCGGTAAAGATCCTGTCGGAGGATCCGAGACCTGCCTACCAGAATGACCCGGGCCGCAGATACGGAACGGCGTTCGCAGGATGGGATATCCGGTATCATGTGAACGGAGGCACCCTCACTGTCTGCGAAGTGGTGCCGTATAAGCCGTTAAAGAAGAAATGAGAGACACGGGGTAGTTCTGTACGGGATGACTGAGACAGAGCCGGACAAGCGGCTGGGGAAGTGCCGAAAAGGTCATGGAATACATAGAATATATCGACGAAGGTGAATATGTCACGCTCTACAGGATGTACGGAGCCGGCGCGATTGCCGAGATCCCGCGGACAGCAGCGGGAAAACCGGTGAAGGCGCTCGCGGATCATCTGTTTGCAGCGGAGCCTTCCGTACTCTATAAAAAGGAACGGATAAAACGTGTATTTCCGGATGGAGAGACATGCGGGTATATGGATGCGGAAAGTCCTTCGGCAGATGCAGCTCCCGGCAGGGGAGCATTATCCGGGACTTCCATCGAGATCATCCGTATTCCGGAAGGCGTGGAGCGGATCGGCAATTACGCGTTTTACGGCTGCAGCAGTCTGAGGGAGGTTTCCTTCCCGTCAACCCTGAAGCAGATCGGACACGGGATGTTCAACGGCTGCGGGAAAGTCAGCAGACTGAACTTCTCCGAGAAAGAAGAACAGGAGGCAGGGATGCAGCTCCCGTCTGAGAACATCAGATCCGGTGCGGCTGATACAGACGTCTGGCAGACACCCGCCGGCATGAAGGAAGTGCTGGATGCCGTCTCCAATGAGATCGAGGCAGTTTCCTTCAGGCGCGGGGCAGAGCAGTGGAGGCTGACCTTCCCGGAGTATTACGAGGAGGGGAAGGAGAATACCCCGGCACGTATCATTGAGATCGTTTATCACGGAACGGGACACCAGTACCGGAACTGTTTCCTGAACCGGAAGATCCAGTTTGACCGGTACGATGAAGTCTTCCCGCTTGCGGCGGCGCAGGAGAGGGCGGAAACCTGCATCTCGATCATCCGGAACCGCCTGCGGAGAGGTCCCGCGCCGGGGAAGGAATGGGGAGGCAGATATATCGATTATCTTCGATCAGAAAGCGACCTGCTCCTGGACAGTATCCTGAAAGAGCGGGAATATGATCCGGTGGCGGAACTGAAGATCCTCGAACAGGCAGATTTCTTTACATCGAATATTATCGATGCATTTATTGAAGAAGCTTCCTCACAGGGCAGGTCTGATGCGGTCATTTTCCTGATGGATGTGAAGCGGAGAAGATTCGGTGCGGCAAAGCGTTCCAGATATGAATTGTAATATCGTAATAAAGTATGAATGTGAGTGAAGACATCGGCCGCAGGTTTACCCGGATCTCGGAACAGATCCTGACTGCGAGCCGCAATGAACTGTATATGGATCAGCACTATCTGGCGCTTGCACTCGGCGGACTGGAGTATGCGGTGACGACAGAGCTGGAAGGGATCGGTACGGACGGAGCGCATCTTGTGGTGCATCCGAAGATTCTGGCAGACCTGTATGAGAAGAACCGTCTCCTGGTGAACCGGATCTTTCTGCACCAGGTATATCACTGCCTGTTCCGGCATATCTTCAAGCGGATACGCCCCCAGACAGAGATGTGGATGCTCGCATGCGATATCGCGGTGGAGCTGCTGATTGACAGTCAGGACAACCGTTCGACCAGAACGCCCAGAAACCGGTTCCGCGAGAACGTGCGGGAGGAACTGTCCGGGCAGCTGACGGTACTGAATGCGGAGGGCATCTATCATGTGCTGACCGGAAGTGAGATATCTCCCGCCAGGCGCCTCAGGCTGCAGCAGGAATTCTGCATAGATGACCACAGCCTGTGGCCTGCGTGGAGACTGGATGAGAAACATCCCAATCTTCCGCCGAGGAGCGTGATCCTGAAGAAAAAATGGGATGATATCTCCGGGAAGACCCAGACCGATATGGAGTCATTCTCGACGGAGGCCTCTCACGGCGGCGGGGATCTTCTGGAGGAGACCAGGGTGGAGAACCGCGAGCGGTATGAATACCGTTCCTTTCTGAGGAAGTTTGCCGCGATCCGGGAAGAGATGCATATCGACACGGATTCCTGGGACAGCATCCTCTATACACTGGGACTTCAGATGTATGGGAACATGCCGCTCATCGAGCCGCTCGAGTCGAGGGAAGTAAAAAAGATCGATGAATTTGTGATCGTGATCGATACGTCCATGTCGGTATCAGGCGCTCTGGTGCACAGTTTTCTGGAACAGACATACCGGGTGCTCAGTGAGTCGGAAAGCTTTCTGCATAAGGTCCATATCCGGATCCTGCAGTGCGATGAGCAGGTCCTGTCTGACGAGAAGATCACATCCCGGGAGGAACTGGAATCATATATGGAACATTTCCGCCTGTTCGGAGAGGGGGGTACGGACTTCCGCCCGGCGTTTGCCTATGTGGAGCAGCTGATCCGGGAGGGACAGTTCCAGGATCTCAGGGGACTTCTCTATTTCACGGACGGAAAAGGGATCTATCCGAAGAAGAAGCCGCCGTACGAAACGGCGTTCATTTTCTGCGAGGAGAGCTGCGACGTCAGCCAGGTTCCTCCATGGGCGATCCGGCTGATCCTTCCGCGGGAGGATCTGGAGGCGGACGCGAAAGAACTGAAGGATGCACGGTTTATCTGGACGGATGAGCAGCTGTGAGTAAGCAGCACAGGAGAACAGATCCGGAAAAGGAAGGACAGAGTATGAATATCAGACGCGCGAAGCAGGAGATCATGAACACGATCGCCGCCTATCTGGAGAAAGACGAGTTCGGTGACTACAGGATACCGGAGATCAGGCAGCGCCCGGTACTGCTCATGGGGCCTCCCGGGATCGGCAAGACGCAGATCATGGAACAGATCGCCGGAGAATGCGATATTGCCCTTGTCGCGTATACGATCACACACCACACCAGGCAGAGTGCGGTCGGACTGCCCTTTATCACGGAGAAGGAGTACGGCGGGAACACATACCAGGTGACGGAGTATACGATGAGCGAGATCATTGCCTCGGTCTATGACCGGATGGAGGCATCCGGGAAAACAGAGGGGATCCTGTTCATCGACGAGATCAACTGCGTCTCGGAGACACTTGCGCCGACCATGCTCCAGTTCCTGCAGCAGAAGACTTTCGGCAACCAGAAGGTTCCGAAGGGATGGATCATCGTCTCGGCAGGCAACCCGCCGGAATACAATAAGTCGGTCCGGGAGTTCGATGTGGTTACGCTGGACCGGGTGAAGGTGATCGACGTAGAGCCTGATTTCGAAGTGTGGAAAGAGTACGCCTACGGGATCGGTCTGCACAATGCGGTGATCTCCTATCTGGACATCCACAGGGAGAATTTCTTCCGCTGCGAGACGACCGTGGACGGGAAGCGGTTTGCCACGGCGAGAGGATGGGAAGACCTGTCGGAGATCCTGTACGCGTATGAGGCGCTCGGAAAGAAAGTCGATACGGACGTGACCGTTCAGTATATCCAGTATCCGAAGATCGCGCAGGACTTCACCAATTACCTGGAACTGTACTACAAGTACCGGAAGGACTATCAGGTGGATAGTATCCTGTCCGGCACGATCCCCGAAGGGACTCTGGGCAAACTCCGCTACGCGCCGTTTGACGAGCGCCTGCAGATCGTGTCGCTTCTCCTGTCCAGACTCGGCGGACGCTTCCGTGCGGTGAAAGCGAAAGATACGGAAACCGGACATATCTATGGATTCATAAAGGAATACGGCTTTGAACTGCAGAACGGTCCGGAAGAGGAGAGCGGAGCGCTGTATGAGAAGCATCTGGACGACCTGAAATCCCGGGTTCAGAAGCGTGTCGACGCCGGGCAGAATGAGAAGGAGCTGAAAGAGGAATACCGCGGAGTCTTCCGTACCCTGGAAGACTGGATGCCTCAGGTTAAGAGTGCAGACGGAGAAGTGTGGGAGATGCTGAAAGAGAGATTCTCTTCCGTGCGCGCGGAGCTGGAAGCAGAGGCAGAGCAGACGTCAGATACTCTGGAACATGCATTTGACTTCATGGAAGCTGCCTTCGGGGAGAGCCAGGAAATGGTCTTCTTTATTACGGAACTGTCTGCAAACGCCAATGCCATGTGGTTCATCGGCGAATATGAATGCCCGCGCTATTACCGCTACAACAAAGCCCTGCTCTTTGAGGACAGGAGCGCTGAGATCAGGAAGCAGCTGGGTGAGATCCGCGGCGGGATGGCCGGGGAGAATCATTATATTCCCTGAAGCAGCATCCTGCAGAGTTCGGTCTTCTCAGGGATACTCTCGTCGAAGACAACGCTGCCATGTTCCTTCCGGTCTGTCAGGAGATCCTCCGCGGCAAGGCGGCGCTGCAGCTCCCTGGCGGTTCCCTGCCCGCCGTCAAAGATCCGTACGGAATCGCCTGCGATCTTCCGGATCAGCGGCCGGACAAATGGGTAATGCGTACAGCCCAGAACGATCGCGTCAACCTCGCGATCTCTCAGATAAGGCTCCAGCAGTTCCCGGAGATAGCTGTCCACCTGCGGGGTATCAAGGCAGCCTCTTTCCACAAATTCCATAAGCCCCGGACAGCCGAGCGGGATCACGTCCGCCCTGTCGCTGTAATGGCCGAGAAGTTCATGGAATTTGGCGGCGCTTACGGTCAGAGGAGTAGCCATGACGATCACAGTCGGATGATCGGACATGAGGGCAGCCGGCTTCAGCGCCGGTTCGATTCCGATGACCGGCATATCCGTGTAAACAGCCCGGAGAGATGCTATGGCAGCGCTGGTAGCAGTATTGCAGGCGATGACCAGAGCTTTGATGCCCTGCTTCCGGAAACGCTCTGCATGAGCCATAGTGAGCGAACGTATCTCTTCGACGCTCTTTGTTCCGTAGGGAGCGTTGGCGGAATCCCCGAAGTACAGATAGTTCTCCCGGGGCATCAGGGCGACGGCTTCCCGCAGGACGCTGATCCCGCCCACCCCGGAATCAAAAAAAGCAATCGGAAGGTTTCTTTTATCCATTTATCAGCTGCCTCGTAATCTGCGGTATTACATGATGTCGTCAAGAAGGACAGGTTTGTCCCCGTCCAGGGCATACCGCACGGCGTCTTCTGCGACGAACAGAGCCTTCGCATTGGTCTTTTCCGTGATCTCCGTCCTGAAAGCTCCGGCAGTGTCAGCCGGCACCATAGTCTCGATCTCCACCACGTCCGTATAAGATATGTCGGTTGTCGGAAGATGTCTCTGTCCGAGAACATACTGGATCCTGCCGATCCCGTTGTAGTCGGTCCGGATCCGGAGACGGAACCCTTCAATGCACTCGGAAACCGTACAGGCTTTCAGACCTTCCTGCACGGCGCAGGAATACGCGCGCACCAGACCGCCGGTTCCGAGGAGGACGCCTCCGAAATACCGCGTCACCACCGCGCAAACATTGGTCAGTTCAGCGCCTGTGAGCACATTCAGCATGGGCCTTCCGGCAGTGCCTGCCGGCTCCCCGTCATCGCTGCAGCGGCTGAATTCTCCGCGCTCCCCGATGATCATGGCAGAGCAGTTGTGCCGCGCGTCCCAGTACTGCTTCCGGAGCGAAGCGATCATGTCATTCGCCTCTTCCGGCGAGCGGACGGGGGAAACGGTCGCGATGAACCGCGATTTCTTTTCTGTGATTTCGGCGCTTCCGCCTCTCAGTAATATCTTCATGTTTACAAAAACTTTAAGGAATACACAAGCAGGTTCCAACGTTATGGTTATACAATAACCGTGATGTGACAGTCAACTCAGCCCATGGAACCGGATCATGTACGACTATACCAGATACGGAATTGAAAAAAAGATGCGTCCGCACACAGGACGGAAGGTTGCCCGGAAGATCATCTCTTCGATTCTGAAGATCCTGCTTCTGGTCTTTCTGGTTGTCCTGATCGGCGTCGGGATCTACGCCTATACGCATGTGTCGGGCATCATTAAGCGTGCCCCGGACATATCCGGTATGACGCTCGCTCCGACGGAAGCCGCCACCTACATATATGACCAGAACGGGAAACGGGTGCAGAAACTGACGCTGCCCCAGGCAAACAGGGACCTGGTAAAACTCTCCGAGGTTCCGGCTGATCTGCAGCATGCGGTGGTCGCGATCGAGGATGAGCGTTTCTATGTGCATCACGGGATCGATCCGAGAGGGATTCTCAGGGCCGCTTTTGAAGGCCTGACGACGGGTTCATTTTCACAGGGTGCCAGCACCATCACGCAGCAGCTCCTGAAGAACAGTGTGTTCCCGGACTGGATGGCGGAATCGACATTCGAGCAGAGACTTGAGAGGAAGCTGCAGGAACAGTACCTTGCCCTGAAACTTGAGAAGACCATGAGTAAGGACAAGATCCTGGAAAACTATCTCAATATGATCAATCTCGGCGCTGGCTGCTACGGTGTGCAGGCCGCCGCATACCGGTATTTCGGCAAGTCCGTCACGGACCTGACGCTTTCGGAGGATGCGGTGATCGCGGGGATCACGCAGAATCCGACGGCATATAATCCCATTGTGTATCCGGAAAAAAATGAGAAGCGCAGGAAGATGGTCCTGGATGCCATGCTGCGGCAGGGCTATATCACGGAGGCGCAGTATGACGAAGCGCTTGCGGATGACGTATATGAGCGCATACAGAACAATGAGCTCACGGTGGATACGTCCGGTTCGATCTATACATTTTATCAGGACGCGCTGATCGCCCAGGTCATGAAAGATCTGCAGAACGAACTGGCTTACACCTATCAGCAGGCTTACGAGGCAGTTTACTCCGGCGGCCTTCGCATTTATTCCGCACAGGACGACGAAGTCCAGAAGATCTGCGATGAGGAGTTCGAGAATCCGTCCAACTTCCCGTCCGGGACACAGGTCGGTATCGACTATGCGCTCAGTGTCCAGGACGCGGACAAGATCGTGACGGACTATGGCAACAATGATCTGAAAGCCTGGGAGCGGAAACGGTCGGATGCCTCTTTCAACCTGATGTACCCGTCGGCGGAAGAAGCGAAGGCAAGCGCCGCGGCCTTCCGTGAATCCGTAGTGAAGGAGGGCGATACGGTTCTCGGCGAGAGGGTTACGGTCACGCCGCAGCCACAGGCATCCTGTGTGGTGATCGACCAGTCTTCCGGCCTGGTTAAGGCACTGGTCGGCGGCAGGGGACAGAAGGAGGCGAGCCTGACGCTGAACCGCGGATCCTACACAATGCGTCAGCCCGGCTCCACCTTCAAGATCCTGACTGCGTATGCTCCGGCGATCGACCGGAAAGAACTGACGCTTGCGTCGACTGTTGTGGACGAACCGTATGAGTATGAATTCGGCATCCCGGTCAAAAATGCCGGAGGAAACTATCTGGGCGAGATCACGGTGCGCGACGCGATCGTACGGTCTGTCAATGTGGCAGCGGTGAAGGTGCTGACGCAGCTGACACCGAAGGTCGGCTATGAATACGCACAGAAATTCGGGATCACAACGCTGACGGACCGCCTGGAAACCGACGCAGGCATCCTGACGGATGTGGGCCAGACTCTGGCTCTCGGAGGGATAACCCATGGTGTAACAAATCTGGAACTGACCGGTGCCTATGCAGCCATCGCGAATATGGGTCATTATATTGAGCCGAAATTCTATACGGAAGTGATCGACCAGAGCGGAAATGTCCTTCTTGATCATAAGGATCCGAAGAGCCGCACCGTGATCGGCGAGGGTACGGCGCAGGTCCTTACCAGTGCGATGGAAGGGGTCATAGACGATGAAAACGGCACTGCCCACGGGATGATCAGCCTGGGAGAGATGCCTGCCGCAGGAAAGACGGGAACCACCTCCGACTGGAGGGACAGCTGGTTCGTCGGATACACACCGTACTATACATGCGGGATCTGGGCCGGATATGACAACAATGACAAACTGCCGGATGAAGACCGGTATCATACATACAGTAAGATCCTCTGGAACTCGATCATGAACCGGCTGCATGCGGGAAAAACGCTCCGGACATTCCGGACCTCAGGCAGTGCCGTAAAGGTACGGATCTGCAGAGCGAGCCGGCTTGCCGCTGCGCCGAACTGTCCGGACGCGTATGAAGAAACCTTCGTGCAGGGAACACAGCCGCAGTATACATGCAGCCTGCATGGGAACGGTGCTTCTGTAAACGGGCAGAGTGCGCTTCCTCCATCTGACGGACCGGCGATCACAATCTATAACACAGACCAGAATACGTCTGCCGCGTCTTCGCCTGAACAAAGCGCAGGAGCAATACCGGAAGCGTCTCCCGATCCGCCGCAGCAGGCAGCTGAAGAGATCCCGGATGCATATGAGGACATGGGCCGGGCGGATGACGGGATACCGGATCTGGAAATAACCACACAGGACTCTGCTGTGATTACGATCTTTAACTGAGGCACAGCGGGAACTGTTCCTGAAGAATGAAAAAGCACCATGCAGAACGGAACTGCTGCATGGTGCTTCTGTATGTCTCCGCCCGGATTCTGTATAAACCGTATTATTTACCGGACTTCTTCGTTGTCTTTGTCTCGGATGCAGCAGGAGTGCTGTTCTTCCTGCTGAAGACCTGATACCATTTCTTTTTCTGAGGCGGTGTTTCGAGCTTTCCGCGGATCGCCTTGACATCCATGATGTAGATACCGCTGATGGTTGCCTTGACTTCCTTGCTGACAGGAATCAGCGGATAGACCTTCTGATCGGCCACCAGTGTCATGATCCTGCCCTGCACCCGTGCCTTGACGATCGGCATCTTCGAACGGCGCATCAGCTTCGGGGTCTGGTCGATCACGACCTGCGGGAGACCTGATTTTTTCAGCGGAAGCATCTTCTTGTCTATGACAAAAATCTGGACTGTCTGTTTGGTGGCTTCCATCTGGGCCTGTGACTCTTCCTGCCTCTTCTGGAGTTTCTTTCCCCAGAAATACAGGACGATCAGGACGACGATCAGGACAGCCAGGATAATGAGAAGCGTAATCGTTACTGGTGACATGTTGATTCCCTCCGATATAATATCCTGATACCGCTGCCTGCGGCATACGACGGAATTTTACCATTTTCTGTACGAAAGCGCAAGAAGTATGGTACAATGACCGGGATATGCAGTTTGTTCTGCGGATATATGGAGAAAGGAATGGAAAGAAATGAAGAAACAGATCTTTACGGCTCTTATGATCGCATCGGCAGTAACGCTTGCCGGCTGCAGCAGTTCGAAGAAGGAGACGGAAGCGCCCGCTCCGGAGACTCCGGCTGCGGCAGAGGAGGCTGTATCTGATGCTGCGACCGAAACTTCAGAGTCGGAAGATGACTGGGATATCCTTTTCGGTGAGACAGAATATGATGACTGGGTGTATGAGTCTGAGTTTGATTTTGACTTCTGGGAGACCGAATCAGAATATGATTTTGATTACTGGGAAACCGAGAGCGAGTATGATTTCTTTTATGATTTTGACGAGACGGAGACCGAGGCGGAAGTGATTCCGAGACCAGAGTATGACGTTGCGGATTATCTCACGATTGAGGACGACGAATACCTGCATATGACTGTCCAGGTACCTTCGGTCCATCAGGTTACGGATGAGGAAATCAAATCGGAGATTTCGGACAGCTTCTATTATCTGGAGGATTATGACGACCTGATTGTGAAAAAAACAGAGGGAACGGTTGCGTCCGGAGACAGCGTCAACATCGATTACGTCGGAAAGAAAGATGGTGAAGCCTTTGAAGGGGGTACTGCGGAAGGATACGATCTTGTCATCGGATCCGGTTCCTTTATCGAAGGATTTGAAGACGGCCTCATCGGGAAGGAGATTGGAAGCACGGTTGATCTGAACCTGACTTTCCCGGAGGAATATGGTGTCGAGGAACTTAACGGCGCAGAAGTCGTGTTCACGGTTACGATCAACTATGTGACCGAGATGCCTGAGATTACGGACGAGATCGCGGAGAAACTCTCGGACGGTGAGTATAAGACCGCAGAGGACTACAGAGAATCGATACGCTCTATGCTCCAGGAAGATTACGACGCCGAACATGACAATGAGGTCATCAATGAGATTGTGGCAAAACTCCTGGACATGTATACGGTTGACAGGCATCCGCAGGACAATGTGGACTATAATGTCGACATGATCATCGCCCAGTACTTCACGCCGTACGCATCGATGTACGGGATGAGTGTGGAAGAATTTGTGGAGAGCGCTTACGGGATGTCTTTTGAAGACATGAAAGAACAGCAGCTTGAACCAACTGCCAGGGATATGGTATCGCAGGAGATCATCCTCGGAGCGATTGCAGAAAAGGAAGGCATTACCATGACCGATGAGGAGCTCCAGGAGCGGCTGCAGGGATATGCGGATCAGTACGGAGTTACAGTAGAGGACATCACCGCCGGTCAGGATATGGGATATATCCGCGAGAGCGAACTGGATCAGAAGGTGTTAAGCTGGCTCAGGGAAAAGATCACGGTGGAAGAGGTTTCCGAAACAGAGGGCGCTGATTATACGGAGACAGAAGCGGAAACGGAATGACCCTCCATCGGACAAATGTATGGGAAAAGAGGAGTTCAGTATTATGAAGAGAAAAACAGCAGCTGTTTTGATCATGGCGCTTCTGGCGTCCGTACTGGCTGTGCAGCCTGTAATGGCACAGGAACAGGATACGGAAGGGGCGCAGGGAATCGGGGAGACAGAAGCACAGGCGGCGGATGACGGGTCTCTTCCGCTGCAGGTGGAAGTGCCGGAGACAAGACCGGATTACAGCGCATCGGACTATGTGAATGTTGAGGACGGGAAGTATAAGGAGATCGCATTCAGTATCTATCCGCCGGCAGATGATTCCGAAGAAGCAAAGGCAGCATGGCAGACGGAAGTTGATACCGAGATCATGACGCAGCTTTTTGCCCTGTATCCGATCAGCGAATATCCGGAAGATCTGATGAACTATGTTGCCGGAAGTCTGGTACAGACATACAGGCAGTATGCTGATATGTACGGGCTGGAATTTGATTCTTTCCTGAAGACTTATCTGAAAACTGACCAGGAGTCTTTTTCGAAACAGGTTCAGACGGCAGCGCAGCAGACTCTGAAAGAAGAGATGCTTCTGAAGGCTGTTGCCGAGAAGGAGAACATCACTGTTTCGGATGATGAATACGAGAAGGGCTGTGAGAACTATGCGTCCCAATACGGATATGATTCCGCGGACGCGCTGAAACAGGCGTTTGATGAACCGACCATCCGGATCAGCCTTCTGATGGATAAGACATTTGATTATCTTGAAAAGACGGTTCAGATCGATCTCATCATTGAGACGGAAACGGAAAGTGAAATGCCGGATATGACAGAGGCGGAGACGGAGTCAGAAACCACGGCAGAGTGACATGGGTATATATCAGAAAAACTTTTTTTCATAAGGCACAAAAATGTGTCTGGTTGACACTCAGAGACAGTTTGCTTAGAATAATGCACGGGCAGAACAATGGCAGGTTTTGTGACCTGCCATTCATCATGTCCGCGTATGAAGTCTGTCGGTTTCTGGATGTTTCAAGGAGGAGAAGAGAGTATGAGCGAAAATGATAGCGCGATTCGCAATGCCCGCGAGCTGGGGACGCCGAAGATGCTGGTCCTCGGTCTGCAGCATATGTTTGCGATGTTTGGCGCGACGATCCTGGTTCCGATCCTGATCGGGAGCTTTTTCCGTGATGCGATCGGAGAGGCACCGACTTCCGGGCTTACGGTTGCGGTAACCCTGTTCTGTGCCGGAGTGGGGACACTGCTGTTCCATCTGTGCGCAAAGTTCAAAGTGCCGGCATTCCTCGGGAGCTCTTTCGCGTTCCTGGGCGGGTTTTCCACAATCGCAAACCTGAATAAAGGGATCTATGAGACGATGGGAGCGAATGAGAAAGCAGCCTATGCCTGCGGAGGCATTGTCGTTGCGGGAGCGCTGTATCTGCTTCTCGCTCTTTTCATCCGGTTTGTGGGAGTCAGGCGCGTGATGCGATTCCTGCCGCCTGTCGTTACCGGCCCGGTCATCATCTGCATCGGTCTGTCCCTTGCGGGATCTGCCATCAGCAACGCCCAGACCAACTGGTTCCTTGCCCTTGTCGCGCTCATTACGATCATCGTGTTTAACATCTGGGGAAAGGGAATGTTCCGCATTATCCCGATCCTGATGGGCGTCGTAATCGCCTATGCCTGCGCGCTGATCATGCATGCGATCGGTATGACGAATCCGGATGGTTCCGCGATCCTGACCTTCGGGGCGGTCGCAAAAGCAGGATTTGTCGGAGTACCTCATTTCCAGCTTCCGAAGTTTGACGTCACGGCGATCCTGGTAATGGCGCCGATCTCCATCGCGACCATGATGGAGCATGTGGGAGACATCTCCGCCATCTCTGCAACGACGGGAAACAACTTCCTGGAAGATCCGGGCCTTCACCGCACACTGCTCGGCGATGGTCTCGCGACCTCCATGGCCGGCCTTATCGGCGGACCCGCCAATACGACCTACGGAGAGAATACCGGCGTTCTGGAGCTGTCCAAGGTCTATGATCCGCTTGTGATCCGTATCGCAGCCGTGTTTGCAATCATCATCAGTTTCGTTCCGAAGCTCTCCGAACTGATCGGTACCATGCCGAGCTCCATTATCGGCGGAGTGTCCTTCATGCTGTACGGAATGATCTCCGCGATCGGCGTGCGCAACATTGTTGAGAACAAGGTCGATCTGACCAGATCCAGAAACCTGATTATCGCAGCGGTCATCTTTGTCTGCGGACTCGGTTTCACGGACGGCATCACCTTCCACGTCGGCGGCGCG
>CADCOU010000095.1 GCA_902803155.1 uncultured Lachnospiraceae bacterium
ACGATACAGTGAGCGGTTACCTGACCGAGAAACTGGGTCATATCCCGACTCCGGAAGACAGGGGGACCGTCATCGAAGATGAATCGACCGGATATCAGTTCCGTATCATCAGCACGGCAGGAACCATGATCGGCTGGCTGGAAGCGGAGAAGATGCCGGAAAAACCTGAGGATGAGGATAAATAGAAGAAACCGCCGGCAGAGGACTGCGGGCAGAAACGGAACACATTCATAATCATAACCAACAAGGAGATTCACCATGTCAGGACATTCCAAATTTGCGAATATCAAACACAAAAAGGAACGCAACGATGCGGCTAAGGGCAAGATCTTCACGATCATCGGAAGAGAGATTGCCATCGCGGTCAAGGAGGGCGGAGCGGACCCCAACAACAACTCCAAACTGCGTGACGTAATCGCGAAGGCAAAGGCCAACAACATGCCGAACGACACGATCGACCGCGGCATCAAGAAAGCGGCCGGAAACCAGGACGCTGTCAATTATGAGCAGGTCACCTACGAGGGATACGGTCCGAACGGAATCGCGATTATCGTTGATGCGCTTACCGACAACCGCAACAGAACTTCTGCGGATGTGCGTGCCGCTTTCTCGAAAGGGCAGGGCAATATCGGTACGCCGGGATGCGTCTCCTTCATGTTTGACAAGAAGGGTCAGATCATCATCGACAAGGAAGAATGCGATATGGATGCGGACGACCTGATGATGGAAGTGCTCGACTGCGGGGCTGATGATTTCCAGGAAGAGGATGATTCCTATGTGGTCCTGACGGATCCGGACAGCTTCTCCCAGGTCAGAGAAGCCCTGGAAGCGAAAGGCATCAGCATGGCTTCTGCCGAAGTGACTATGATCCCGCAGAATTATGTTGCTCTGACAGATGAGACTGCAGTCAAGAACCTGAACCGGATCCTGGATCTTCTGGATGAGAGTGATGACGTGCAGGCAGTCTATACGAACCTTGAAGAGGAGTAAGGACGGGATATGACGGAGTATCAGATTGCGATAGAGGGGATGGCGAATCTGCTCGATGAACCGGCGGAACTGATCAAATGCTTCAAGCGCGGAACGTACGCTCCGGGTTTTCAGAAGTACTATCTGAAGCAGGTTCCTGTATTTGATGCGATCGAGCATCTGTACGGAACGGTCGTTGAGAAGGATACCATGCTTGACAATATGGCGGAAGCGTTTGCTTCGAAGGCAGACGAATACCTCACAAAGCTTCCGAAGAGGGAGCGGGAGACCAACCGGATCAACCAGTCCCTCGTGGTGGCAGGGTTTGTATTTCCGTCCATTCTGAAATATGGCGGGGAATCATCAGGTCCTCTGATCGAGGCGATCAGGAAGAAATGGAAAGAGCATTTTCCGAAGTCCAATATCTCTGCCGCTACGTTCGAGGATATCGAAAAAGGATTTCACAGGAAGTGGTGCTACATCACGACTGCGGCGTGTCAGTATCGCGGCATGGAAGACGACTGCGAAGAACTGAACCTTCTTCGCGCATATAGGGACACTTATATGATGTCATTGCCGGAAGGTGAACAGCTGATCCACGACTATTATGACGTGGCGCCTTCCATCGTGAAGCACATCAACAGGCAGAGCAACTGCAGAGTGATCTACGACGATCTGTGGGACCGCTACATCGGCCCCTGTATCGAGGATATCCGGGAAGGCCGTCTGGAGCAGTGCCTGGATTCCTATTCGGATATGGTCCTGGAGATGAAAGAGAAGTATTTCCGTCTCAGTCCGCAGGAAGAGCCGGAAACAAGGTGAATGAGATCAGAAGGACGCCTGTCGGGCGTTCTTCTGTTGTGAAAGGAAGCACAGAGCAATGTCGATCTTACAGGCAATATTCCTCGGTATCGTCCAGGGACTTACGGAGTTCCTTCCGGTATCCAGTTCCGGTCACCTGGCGATCTTGCAGAATATATTCCATATCGACGTGGGAAACAGTGTCACATTTGACGTCATGCTGCATGTCGGGACCCTTCTGGTGGTATTTCTCGTCTACTGGAAGGATATCTGCAAGCTGGTGGCGGAAGCCCTGAAAATGGTCGCCGATATCTTCAGCAATCTGAAGACGCTGTTCGCAAAGAACAACACAGGCGAGCCCAAGAAATACAGGAGGATCATCCGTACAAATTACAGGAAATTCGTAGTGCTGATCCTCATATCCACCATCCCGACCGGACTGATGGGCTATTTCGGAAAGAAACTCATCGAAGACGCTTCATCCACTCTGCTGATCCCAGGCATCTGCCTGCTGATCACAGGAGTGATCCTGCTGCTGTCAGACCGCGTGGAAAACTGCTGGAAGATCCCGAAGGACGTCTCCTGGGGAGAAGGTGTTCTGATCGGAATTGCGCAGGGATTCGCGACACTTCCCGGAATCTCCCGGTCCGGGACCACCATCGCAGCCTGCACATTCTGCGGGTTCGAGCGGAGGTTCGCAGTGAAGTATTCCTTCATCCTGTCCATACCGGCCATACTCGGAGCGGCAGTGTTAGAGCTTGGTGACATGGCATCCGAGGGAGTCAGCGCAGCCATGGTCGGCAACTACGCAGCAGGAATGATTGCGGCTGCGGTATTCGGATACTTCGCGATCCGAACGGTCGGAGACCTGGTGCGGAAGCGCAGGATGAAGTACTTCGCATTCTACTGCTTCGCGGCAGGCGCGCTTGCGATCGCAGGAAGATTCCTGCTGTAAATAACTATGATTCCTTCGAACGGCAGGATGCCTCCCAACGAGAGAAGGAAATATATAATAACAGGGGAGAAAACTTTAATAAGGGGACACATTTCACATGGCATCTGGAAAAAAGACAACTACACGTAAGAACAGCGGTGCGGGGAAGAAGTCTTCCCCGCAGAAGAAGTCTGCTTCACGCTCGAATTCTTCGGCGCGTTCCGGAAGTTCTTCACGCTCAAAAAAATCTGCTCCGCGCGCAGCAGCGTCGAAGGGCCCGTCCCGCGGATACACATCGAATCCGATGATGAATACAGAAGTTCTCTGCTGGTGCCTTCTGGCTGCGGCAGTGCTGATTTTTATCTGTGTTATCGGTTTCGGCGGCAAACTCGGCAATGCGTTCGGAGACCTTCTGTTCGGGATCATGGGTACGAATGCCTATGTATTTCCCTTCATGCTCTTTTTCCTCACGATCTATATGACCATCAACCGGGGCAACCGCGTAGCTGTGATCCGTACGCTTTCCGTTGCTGCATTGTTCTGCATTCTGTGTGGTGTGTGGCAGCTGCTTAATTACGGGGATATGACCGGGATCGGCGGCATCTCGGATTACTTTACGCTCGGACAGGAATATCATGCCGGCGGCGGCGCGATAGGCGGGGCGCTGATTCTGTTCTTCAGTCCTACCGTCGGACTTGTCGGTACCTGGGCTGTGTTTCTGATTGCCATCTTCCTCTTTCTTGGGCTGATCACACAGAAGACACTGTTCCTGAATACCGGAAGGTTCGGCAGCGAAGCGATTGAAGCAAGACGCGCAAGGGCCGAGGAGATCAGGCAGGAGAGAAACGAGAGGCGCCAGGCCGAGAAAGAGGCCCGCAGAGCAGAAGCGGAGACGAGAAGAGCCCTCAGGGAACTGGAATATGCCAGGGAAGATAATTCCGATACGATCTCTCCGGTATTCCTTTCTGTCCTGAAGAAGGATAAAAGATCCGGGGGAGATAAAGAAACAGACGATAATTCAAAGCCGGCATTTACGACGGATCTGTTCGGGGATACAAAAAAGTCCCGGAGAAAGAGATCCTCTATGCCTGCGATCACGCCGGATCAGGTAGTGTTCGGAACTGCGTCGACGGAGGATCCTGCTTCCGGTAAGATCATTACCACATTCGACAGTACGACTTCCCCGAAGAAAAACCAGACAAAGGAAGAAAAGACTACTGCAGCCTCTGCCCCGTTTATCCGGATCAAAAACGCCGACAGGAACCCGGCGGATGATACGGACAGAGAGCGTATCAGCGTGAAGCCGGCTTCCGGAGAGCATCTCTATGCACCTGAAGTTCAGTTCGGGACGGAGATGGATCCGGGCAGACTGTCCGATTCTTTCGTGATCCACAGGATGCAGGAGCCGGACGATGTACCGGATTATGAAGCGGACTATGGACCGGATCCTGAAACAGATGACGGTCCGGAGGATGCATACCTGACTTTCATGGACGGGAAGGGGCAGAAGACCGCGCCGGCCGTGACAAAGAAAGACATACAGGATGCAGGTGCTTCCGCTTCGCGCAAAAAGGCTGAGGCAGACGGCAAGGTCAGTATGACAAAAGCCGAGACGCAGAAGGAAGTGGAGTCTGTTACAAAGGAGATCGAGGAGAAGGAAGAGGAAGAGATTCCATACGAATTCCCGTCCACGAATCTTCTCGAGCGGGTCCCGAAGGACCGGGGCGGCATGACGGATGACGAGCTGCGCAATACGGCAACAAGGCTGCAGCAGATCCTGGCTACATTCGGCGTTAACGCACAGGTGACGAATGTCAGCTGCGGACCGAGTGTCACGCGGTATGAGCTGATGCCTGAGCTCGGAACGAAGGTCTCCAAGATCACGAACCTTGCGGATGACATCAAGCTGAATCTTGCAGCGGCGGATATCCGCATCGAGGCTCCGATCCCGGGCAAGGCCGCTGTTGGCATAGAGGTCCCGAACGAGAAGACCGCCATGGTTTATCTGAAGGAACTGATCGATTCGGAAGAGTTCCGGAAGCATAAGTCAAAACTTGCCTATGTGGTCGGTAAGGATATTGCAGGGCGAATCGTGGTTTCCGATATTGCGAAGATGCCTCACCTTCTGATCGCAGGCGCTACCGGTTCCGGTAAATCGGTCTTTATCAATACGCTGATCATGTCGATCATCTTTAATGCGGATCCTTCTGAGGTTAAGATGATCATGATCGATCCGAAGGTCGTGGAACTGTCCGTGTATAACGGCATCCCGCATCTTTTCATCCCGGTCGTGACGGATCCGAAGAAGGCTGCCGGAGCTCTCAACTGGGCGGTGGCGGAGATGACAAAGCGGTATCAGCAGTTTGCCGAGACCGGTGTAAGAAACCTGGCGGGTTACAATGCGAAAGTAGAGACGCTGATCCGGGGCGGTGTTCCCGATGCACCGAAGAAGATGCCGCAGATCGTGATCATCGTGGACGAGCTTGCTGATCTGATGATGGTCTCCGGAAATGAAGTAGAGGACGCGATCTGCAGACTGGCCCAGCTGGCACGCGCATGCGGTATCCACCTGGTCATTGCTACTCAGAGACCTTCTGTTGATGTCATTACCGGACTGATCAAAGCGAATGTTCCTTCCAGAATCGCATTTGCGGTTTCTTCCGGCACAGACTCGCGCACCATACTTGATATGAACGGCGCTGAAAAACTGCTTGGAAACGGAGATATGCTGTTCTCGCCGCAGACCTACAAGAAACCGGTCCGCGTCCAGGGCGCATTTGTTTCGGATGAAGAGATACAGCGCGTCGTCGACGCGATCCGCAGGGATGACGATACGCCGGCAAATGCGGAGATCATGAAGAAACGGCTGCAGGAGATCCAGGCGGCATCCGTGAACGGAGGTTCCGCAGGAGGCGGAGACGATACGGATGAACTGTTTGCGGACGCCGGACGGTTCATTATCCAGAAAGACAAAGCTTCGATCGGCATGCTGCAGAGATGGTTCAAGATCGGCTTTAACCGTGCAGCGAGGATCATGGACCAGCTGTCGGATGCAGGAGTCGTCGGACCGGACGAAGGGACAAAGCCAAGAAAAGTTCTCATGAGCGCTGAGGAATTTGAAAATTATCTTGAACAGAATTGATCATATAATTATAATATAATCAGTTTTTGAAACAGAAACCAGTAGTACCAGTTTTTAATATCATACAGGGATTCCGCAGGAGGTAGCACATGTACAAGATTTTGGAAGCCAGAAACCTCGCCGGCCCCAACTATGAGATGATCGTGGAGGCTCCGCGTGTTGCCGCACGGGGTCTTCCCGGCCAGTTCATCATAGTGAAGCTGGATGAGCAGGCAGAACGTATCCCGCTGACCATTACAGACTACGACCGCGAGAAGGGAACGGTTGAGATCGTTTTCCAGCCGATCGGAGAGAGTACAAGCAAATACACAGAGCTGAAAGCCGGCGATTCGTTCATGGATTTCGTAGGACCTCTCGGAAGACCTTCTGATCTGTGCGAGTCGGAAGACCCGGAAGCGATCGAAGCACTGAAGCAGAAGAAGATCGTGTTTGTGGCCGGCGGCGTCGGCGCAGCTCCGAGCTATCAGCAGGCAAAGTGGCTCCACGAGCATGGCGTTGAGTGCGATGTCATCATCGGAGCGCGCAATAAGGAGCTGGTCCTGCTCGAGGACCGCATGAAAGAAGTGGCAAATGTCTATGTAACGACCGATGACGGATCCTACGGACGGAGCGGCATGGTCACCAAATGCCTTGAGGATCTCATTGCGGAAGGTCATGAATATGATCACTGCGTATGCATTGGCCCGATGATCATGATGAAGTTCCTCTGTCTGACGACGAAGAAGTACAACATCCATACCATCGTATCCATGAACCCGATCATGGTG
>CADCOU010000096.1 GCA_902803155.1 uncultured Lachnospiraceae bacterium
TCCAGGATGGATTACCACTGGTTCAGCAAGTTCGCGTTCCCGGTTTACGTGCTCGCGAATCTGTTGCTGATCGCCACGAAGTTTGTCGGAACAACGATCAACGGAGCCAGGCGGTGGATCTACGTGGGCGGTGTTTCATTCCAGCCGGCGGAGTTCGCAAAGCTGGCAGTTATCCTGTTCTTCCCGACACTGATCGTCAGTATGGGCTGGAAGTTCCGGAAACTAAAGGCGCCGCTGGTCGTCTTCGGACTCGGCCTGATGACCGCTTTCTTTACCTACCGGTTTACGGACAACCTCTCAACCGCCATTATCATCCTCGGCATCGCGTACGCGCTGATCTTCATCGCACATCCAAAGCCGAAGGGCATGCTGAAACTGACGGTGGCATTCCTGATCGTTCTCGCGATCGCCCTTCTCGTGATCCGCTATACCAACATCCTGGAATCGAGCGATTCCTTCCGCCTGCAGCGCATCATCACCTGGCTGCATCCGGAAGAGCATCAGGATACGGGCGGCTACCAGGTCATGCAGGCCCTGTACGCGATCGGTTCCGGAGGGTTGTTCGGAAAAGGGCTGGGCAACAGCGCCCAGAAACTCGGCGCACTGCCTGAGGCGCAGAACGATATGATCTTCTCGATCATCTGCGAGGAACTCGGAATCATCGGAGCGATGATCGTCCTGGTCCTGTTTGCGTTCCTGCTTGCCAGGCTGGTGTTTATCGCACTGAATGCTCCGGATCTTCTGGGAAGCCTCATCGCGACAGGCATCTTCGCGCATATCTCCCTGCAGGTCGTCCTGAACATTGCAGTCGTCCTGAACGTGATCCCGACGACGGGCATCACGCTGCCGTTTGTTTCATACGGAGGTACGTCGATCGCGTTCCTGATGCTGGAGATGATGCTCGCCCTGTCTGTGTCCAACCAGATCAGGGTGAAAGCTTCCTGAGAACAGGGAAATGACAGAAGAAAGAATACAGAGAAAAGAGGATAACAGAACATGTCAGAAGTCAGAACCAGATTCGCACCGAGCCCAACCGGCAGGATGCATGTCGGAAACCTGAGGACCGCTCTCTATGCGTACCTGATCGCGAAACATGAGAATGGTACATTTATGCTCCGGATCGAAGATACCGACCAGGAGAGAGAAGTGGAAGGCGCGGTCGACATCATCAACCGCACGCTGGAAGGCACCGGCCTCATCCCGGACGAGGGACCGGACAAGCCGGGCAGCGTCGGGCCGTATGTGCAGAGCGAGCGTGTAAAGGCCGGGATCTACCGCAAGTATGCGGAGCAGCTGATCGAAAAGGGCGAGGCGTATTACTGTTTCTGTGACAAGGAACGCCTGGAATCCCTCCATCAGTCGGTAGGCGGCAAGGACATCATGATCTATGACAAGCACTGCCTCAGTCTGTCTCAGGAAGAGATCAGGGCGAACCTGGACGCGGGCAAACCGTACGTGATCCGGCAGAATGTCCCGAATGAGGGCACGACATGCTTTGAAGACGAGATCTACGGGAAGATCGAAGTACCGAACGCGGAACTGGATGACATGATCCTGATCAAGTCGGACGGATTCCCGACCTATAATTTCGCAAATGTGGTGGATGACCATCTCATGGGGATCACCCACGTTGTCCGCGGAAATGAATATCTCTCCTCGGCACCGAAGTACAACCGGCTGTACGAGGCGTTCGGATGGGAAGTGCCTGTCTATGTGCACTGTCCGCTCATCACGGACGAAGAGCACCGGAAACTCTCCAAGAGGAGCGGCCATTCCTCGTTTGAAGACCTGATCGAGCAGGGCTTCGTGTCCGAAGCCATAGTCAACTATGTTGCGCTTCTCGGCTGGAGTCCTTCCGACGACAGGGAGATCTTCTCTCTGGAGGAGCTGGTTCAGAACTTCGATTACCGGCACATGAGCAAGTCCCCGGCTGTGTTCGACATCCAGAAACTGAGATGGATGAACGGCGAATACATCAAGGCGATGGACTTTGATACATACGCAAAGCGCGCGATTCCGGAGATCAGGAAAGTAATATCGAAAGATCTCGATCTGAATAAGATAGCCGGGATGGTCAAGACCAGGATCGAAGTGTTCCCGGATATCGATGAGATGGTGGACTTCTTTGAGGAACTCCCGGAGTATGATGTATCCCTGTATCAGAATAAGAAATGGAAGGTCACCCCGGAGAAATCGCTGAAGGTGCTTCAGGACCTTCTTCCGCAGCTGAAGGCGCAGGAAGACTGGAGCAACGACGCTCTGTATGAAGTCCTGAAGGAGTACTCCGCGAAGGAAGAGGTGAAGGCCGGTTTCACGATCTGGCCGGTCCGCATCGCAGTCTCCGGCAAGGCTGTCACGCCTGCAGGAGCGACAGAGATCATGGAAGTGCTCGGGAAAGAAGAGTCCCTGCTCCGGATCGAAAAGGCAATTGATAAATTAAATTAGAGGAAAATGATATGCTCAGCAGCGAGCAGCTTGCTGCAGTGCAGCACACGGACGGGCCCGCCATAGTACTGGCGGGCCCTGGTTCCGGCAAGACTACGGTCATTACAAACAGGATCGTCCATCTGATCAGACAGGGGGTCAGACCGGAAAACATACTGGTGATCACATTTACCAGGGCTGCCGCGCGGCAGATGCAGGAACGGTTTGAGAAACTGTCGGCGCCGGATCATTTCAGGGTCACGTTCGGGACCTTTCACGCAGTTTTTTTCCAGATACTGAAAAATGCATACGGATACACGGCTGACAGCATCCTCCGCGACGAGGAGCGCTACCGGATCATCACGTCCATCGCACAGGACCTTCATATTGAATACGGGGATCTGAATGAATGGGCGGGAGATGTCCTTGCAGAGATATCCAGGGTCAAGTCCGAACAGATTCCGCTGGATTATTACTACGCGGTCTCCGTCCCGGAGGAGGAATTCCGGACAGTCTGCCGGATGTACCGGGAACGTCAGACGCAGACCGGCAAAATCGACTTCGACGACATGTGCGTCTATACTTCGGACCTTCTGCATGCCAGAGCGGACATACGAAGGGCATGGCAGGACCGTTTCCGCTACATACTGGTGGATGAATTCCAGGACATCAACATGCTGCAGTACCGGATCGTGCGGACTCTGGCAGAGCCGGAAAACAACCTGTTCGTGGTCGGGGACGACGACCAGTCGATCTACCGGTTCCGGGGGAGCCGCCCCGAGATCATGCTGAACTTCCCGAAGGATTATCCGGACGCAGCCGTGATGCACCTCACGGAGAACTACCGGTCCTCCTCACAGATCGTACAGGCATCCGCACGCGTCATCTCTGAGAACCGGTCCCGGTATCCGAAGGACCTCTTCAGCCGGAGAGGATCCGCGGAGCCGGTCGAAGTGATGGAATGCCGCGATATGGAAACGGAGTTCCTCTATGTCATAAACTGCGTCAGGAAGAGCCTGAAAGAAGGCATCCCGGCCTCAGAGATCGCAGTGCTGACGCGCACGAACCTGGAGGGGAGAGGACCTGCCGCAAAGCTGTCCGAATTCCAGATCCCGTTCCGGATGAGGGATGCAGTCCCGCTGCTGTGGGACCACTGGATCGCACAGGACCTCCTGGCTTACCTGAATCTGACAGAGGGAAGCGGGATGGACCGCAGAGACTTCCTCCGTGTATGCAATAAACCAAACCGGTACATTACGAGGGAGTCCGCGTATGCATCCACGATCACATTCCCGGGTCTCTACGGATGGTACAGGGACAAGCCATGGATGACGGAGCATATCGAAGGGTTTGAGGAAACGCTTCAGACGATCAGCGGCATGCGTCCGTACGCGGCAGTCAACTATCTCAGGAGAGGGGCGGGATATGACGCGTATCTCCGGGAGTATGCCCGCAGAAGACGGATCGATTACGAGGAACTGTCCCAGATCGCGGACGAGATCCAGGACAGCGCGAAGGACTGTGAGACAGCTGCTGCCTGGAGAGAGAAGATACAGACGATCCGCGAGCAGATGCAGAGCAGGAAGAGAGAGGGAGAAGAGTCTGCCAGGGACTCCGTTGCGATCTCGACACTGCACGGGGCGAAGGGACTGGAGTTTACGGAAGTGTTCCTCCTGAATGTGAACGAGGGCATGATCCCGTACCGGAGGGCTTCCCTGGATGCGGAGATCGAAGAGGAAAGGCGTCTGTTCTATGTGGGAATGACACGGGCCAGGAGGAAGCTGCATCTTCTGTATGTAAAAGAGCGCTACAGCAGAAAGGTGGAACCGTCCAGATTCCTGGACTGTCTCAGAGACCAGTGACTTGCCTGTTAATTTGTTTGAGGTGGCTCCTGCCTGCCACCGTTTAAGTGGATAATTCCTTGTTAAACTGTGGAAAAAACAGTGGAATTCCGGTGCAGAAAAAAAGTTTGCAAAAAATCAAAAAAGGCTGTTGACAAACCCGTTGAAGGGTGTTAGATTAATCGAGTCGCCGCGATAAACGGCGTACAAAAAATGAGTTCTTTGATAACTGAACAGTGAAACGACCTTGAAGATTCTTAAAAGTTTTATTTAAGGAACTGACCTTTAAATCAGTAAGGATCGGGATAA
>CADCOU010000097.1 GCA_902803155.1 uncultured Lachnospiraceae bacterium
CTCTGAAGGGAACATTCCTGAAGAGCGTAGTCATGGCACCGTCCATGGGCCCCGGCATCAAACTGAACGCAGCCAAGTTCGGCTGATAACCAAACGATCGAATCTTACTATTCCATACGCAATACCGCTTATCAGACAGCTCCGGACCGAAAGGAAGGGGGCTGTTTTTCGTTCCGGTCTTTACTTAAACATGCACTATAAATAAAAAATACAGTTCGGATTTGCTGCATATTACGATATAATATAAAGTACAATAATGTTGATAAATGAACAAACTGCTCGGTGAGAGCAGGGAGGCAGTTGAATGAAGACAACAGAAGAGCGTGTGCAGGAAGTTTTTAGGCGGGTGCAGTCGGAACGGACAAGGAGGTTCAGAAGAACAAATCTGATTCTGTCATTCTGTTCCGGGGTTTCCTGTGTGATCCTCCTGGCCAGTCTGTGGCTGATCACGGAAGACCGCGGAACGGTCGCCAGTTCCGGTTATTATGGATCATCCTTGCTGATAGGAAGTGCCGGAGGCTATGTGCTGGTAGCGGTGGTGGCTTTTGTTGCAGCAGTGTCGCTCACCATGCTGTATGTCCGTCTGCGGGAGCATGAAAAGCAGAAGGACCTCAGGAAGAAAGAGACGGATCAGGAGAATCTTCCTGATTGAGGTGTTTTATTATTGCGTGGATGCATGAGATACATTTCACGCAAGGGTGAACGAGATGTTTTTCATACAGTAATGATCGGGAAAGGAGGAATCATGAAAAAAACAGACACCGATGAACAACTGTTCCGCTCTTTTCTGCGCGGCGATCATGATTCCTTCAATGAGCTGATGGAACGATACGGCGACCGTGTAACCAGATATATTGGAGGAAGGATCGCAGATCAGCAGGAAGCAGAGGACCTTATGATCGAAGCGTTCTCCCGCGTTATTATCGCAGAGCCTGATTTTATCAGTGAAGGGACATTCCGGGCATATCTGTTCAAGACTGCAAGGACAGTTGCGATTCGTTTCAATAAAGGATACAGGCTTCACCATCATTTCGGGCTTGAAGATTATAGCGCGGAGCTGATCGGGGGGGAGGATCATCTGGAAGGAATGGTCCACGAGGAACAGAACCGCATCATACTAAACTGCATGGATCAGCTGAAACCGGATTACCGGGAGGCATTGTATCTCAGGTACTATGAGAATATGAATCTACAACAGATCGGTGTAGTCATGAGAAAGAACAGGAAAGCTGTTGAGAATCTCCTTGGAAGAGGCAGGAATATGCTTGGAACTCTGTTGAAACAGGAAGGGATCGACAGTAACCGTTATTGATGCAGCAGACGAAAAAAGATTTCCGTCAGGGGCTGACGCATTCAGAAAAGTGGTATTTGCTTTTTCTGATGCGCCAGCCCTTTTGTGTATAATGCACAATTCATATAAGAAAAATTTGGTTATTATTGTATGAGTGTATTTCAGAAAAGAATGCTTTTAATAATTAGATTGAGTATGCATTTTTGTGCTGAATTTTGAAATATCAGAGGTAGGGACAGATGAGAAATACCACAGATCGGGTAGATGCAGTTTTTCGGAAGACGCAGGAACTTAGGGAGAAGAGATACAGAAGATGCAATGCATTTCTGGGATCGGTTTCCGGTTTTTGCGGAATCCTTCTGTTCTGCTGTATCTATCTGTACACCGGCGAATCTGCCGGATATGCGGAGAAGGGTTCTTATACGGCATCTGCTTTGCTGTTTGAAAATGCGGGCGGATATGTACTGGTCGCAGTAGTTGCGTTTTTTGTGGCAGCAGCGATCACGATATTAATCTTCAGGTGGAAAAACCGTAAGTAAGAGTTTTGATCAGAACAGAAAAGTCGTATTCGTAAGCGGGGGGATAGAACAATATGAATAAAAAATACGTGAGAATATGTTCAGGGATCCTTGTCGGGACACTTGTCTTCAGCCTGTTAGCTGTACCGGGTGGGACGATGGGCCAGGAAGAAGATTCTCTGAATCACATATATGACATCCTTTCCGGGACGGTGGAGGAATCCCAGACAACGGAGGACTACCTGGAGAATGCAAGAATAGCGATCCGGCGCGAGCAATATGAGGAGGCGCTGGGGTACCTGGACAGCGCGCAGGAAACAGCGGGCGAAGATGATAGGGAGATGTTGTCCCAAATCGAACTTCAGCGTGCTTCCGTCTATGCACTGCAGGATGACTATGACAGTGCGCTCGAGGCGCTGGGCCGGGCAATTGAAGCGGATGAAAGCAATTCTGGCGCGTTTCTTCTCCGCAGCCAGATCAGTATTCTGAAGAATGACATGGAATCTGCAGCGGCGGATCTGGAAACCTACATGATCCTTGTCCCGGATGATGTCGCCAACGGGATCTCCCTCGCGCAGTTGTATGAGCAGATGGGACAGTATGACAAGGCGAAGGAGATGTATGGGACGCTGTACGAAAAACAGCCGGAAAATGAATCGTTGCTGCTGAACGAACAGCGCTGTTCATTTATGAACGGGGAGTATGAAGAGGCGAAGAAAAACCTGGATGCATATCTCCAGGATCATCCGGATTCGGATGTGGAATACCGCTCAGTGGCGGCATACCTCTCGGCTGCGTGCCTGATGCAGCAGGGGAAATATGAGGAGGCCATCTCCGGATTCCGTGCGGCGATCGATGAGGGGTATGAGACAGGCGATTGTTATGAGCAGATGATGCTCTGTGCGCATGAGAATAGAGACTATGATCAGGTTCTGACACTGGCGGACGAAGTCACGCAGGGAGATATCACAGTCCCGAATCCGGATCAGTTCTGGCAGAGGAAAGGCATAGCTCTGCTGATGCTGGAGCGGTTTGAGGAGAGTGCAGAGGCACTTAGCGAGTCCCTGGAACTGAACGAAATGCTTGACGGAAGCTATTACTATCGCGGGATCTGTTATCTTTCCATCGAGAAGCTTGAGGAAGCAGTGGCAGATTTCACAGCATCGATCGAAGATGGCAGTATGGTCCAGCTGGCTTATTACAACAGGGGCGTTGCCTATGTAAATCTGGATGAATATGACAAGGCGATCGAAGATCTTGCCGCCGCACTGGAAGGAGAAGATGAAGCCATCGCCTCTTCTGCGAAGGAAGTGCTCTGGCAGCTGGCAGATTATTACGAAAACCGGCGCGGAAACGGGGAAACAGAAGCGGAAACCGAGGCGGAAACGGAAGCGGGAACTGAGGCGGAAACATAAGCAGTTATAGAGGCTGACACAGAGACATAAGACACAACAGCAGACAGAAATAACAATAAGCTGCAGACCGACTGCCGTGAAGTTTCCGGCAGGGAAAAGGACAGGTGTTCTGTATGTTAAAACGGATGAAAAAAGACCAGACGAGCAGGAATGCTGTGAAGGGCAGAAAAAAAATGAAGAGCAGAATGCGCACGATGCGCGCATTGTTCATGTGCCTGATTTTTGTGAGCACGCTCATCTTAAGCGGACCAGCGAGACTGGGCGTTGTTACCGGAAGTGAGACCGAAAGCCAGGAGGATGTTTCTGCACCGGCACCTGCGCCAGCAGAGGTTTCCACACCGGCACCTGCGCCAGCTGCACCAGCACCTGCGCC
>CADCOU010000098.1 GCA_902803155.1 uncultured Lachnospiraceae bacterium
GATGTTTATCCGGGGTTTAACGAAAGCTGCCTGTAACCGAATGATTCCTTCAGGTCTGAGTATCCAGTCTCTGTCTTGCCACCAGGTCCGCAAAGATCCCGTTCTTCTCGATCAGTTCCTCGTATGTTCCATCCTCCACGATCTTCCCGCTGTCCATCACCAGGATCCGGTCGCAGTGGCGTATCGTAGAGAGTCTGTGCGCAATCACGATACGGGTGCAGCGCATCTTGTCCAGAGCCTCCGACACCTGCTTCTGGGTGATGTTGTCAAGTGCCGAGGTTGCCTCGTCCAGAAGGAGAAGCTTCGGTTTCGGCGCGACCGCACGGGCGATCATGATCCTCTGACGCTGTCCGCCTGAAACGCCGCCTGCACCTTCCTGGAGCATGGTGCTCATGCCCATCGGCATAGCCCGGATGTCATCCGCGAGTCCGGCAATCTCAGCCGCCGCCCACGCGTCTTCCAGAGTCAGGTTCGGATCCGTAATCGTGATGTTCTCGAAGATACTGCCGCTGAACAGGTCTCCTTCCTGAAGCACCGTACCGATCTGTTTGCGGAGGGAACCCAGGTCCAGAGTCTGTATATCCTTGCGGTCGTAGAAAATGGCACCTTTCTCAGGTTTCTCGAAACCGAGCAGAAGACGGAGCAGCGTAGACTTGCCGCAGCCGGTCTTTCCCACGATGGCCACATACTGGCGGGCCGGGATCCGGAGGCTCAGGTCATCCAGGATCTTCCTCCCGTTTTCTTCATACCGGAAGGTCACATGCGAGAGTTCGATATTGCCGGTGATCCCGGCAAGCGCCTCCCTGCCCTCGTTCTTCTCGGGCTCCGCCTCCAGAAGCGGTCGGAGGATATCCAGGCTCGGCTTGATCGTAGCAGCGGCTATCGCCATCGAAGAGACTGCTGAAAACGCCGAGGACACATAGCCGTACGCCGAGTTGAACGCATAGTAGTCCGCCACGGATACCTGCGAGCGCACTGCGATATAGTACATAATGATCGTCCCGATCAGAGAAATGGCTGTAGTGAATACGGAGTTCAGTTTGATCAGCGCGGGCGGGTTGAACTTCAGGTCCGCCTCCTTTGTGTAGAGGTCGATCCATTTCGAGAAGACACGGTTCTCCGCGCCGGACAGGCGGATCTTCTCGATCCCGTTGATAAATGCATAGGTCAGGCCTTTCTCCTTCGCGGCCAGCGCCATCTGCTCCTTGTTCCGGCTGGCCTGCAGCAGATTGGCAGCCAGACTGATCGCTATCGTCAGGATCGTAACGACCAGAGACGGAACCACCAGGCTACGTGCATATGAGAAGACCTGGGTGATATAAACCAGGGAAAAGAGTCCGGTTATACTCGTGGAAAACAGGGTGTCCACAAGAGTACCGCACAGAGAACTCATGTAGGATACATACTGGCTCAGTTCACCGGAACTGTAGGATTTGAAGAAATCCGTCGGCAGGGAGAGCACGCGCATCATAGTCGCCGCCTCCACATTGAGCGTGAGCTTCGTACGGATCCTGGACAGGAACAGCTGTTTGATGATCGTCAGCATGAATGAACCGATCGTAGCAAAGAGCATGAAACTGAACACAGCTCCGAGCAGCTGATAGCTTCCATAGGTAACCACCTCCGACATGAGGACGTGGTTCAGCTTCGGAATCAGCATCCCGGTCAGCGTAATGGCAACCACGGCAAGCACAAAATACACGAGGTCGGACAGCCGCAGCGTCCCCAGCATATACCGGAACAGATCCTTCAACGTAATCGGACGGAGAGGAAGAGGCTGATAGAAACAATACGCCTTGCTTCCGATCTTCTTCTCCTCTGCGGCAGTCACGCGCACATCCCTGCCCGTTACCGGGTCGCGGTACACATATACGCCCGCGGAATTGCGCAGTACCGTAATGACCGCTCCGCTCTCCTCCAGCGTCGTGATCATCGGTCCCATGGCATCCTCATGCCAGCCCCGCTCCAGCTGTACCTCCCGGTACATGATATCCGAAGAAGACAGCAGATAATCCATCTTCTCCTCAAGCGTCTTCAGCCTGGGGGGGATCTCCCTCTCATGGATGCCGAAATACTTCAGCAGGACTTCCAGCGCGTCGTTGACATCCGCTCCTTCCGCAAATTGTTCCGCGGATCTCCGGCCTGTCACGATCAGCTGCAGTTTCTGGAACGAATCATCCAGCAGCTTGCGCTCCTGCTTTTTCCGGTTTTCTATCTGTTCGTCAAACCAACCCATGAAGTATAGGACTGCTCAGATACAATCCTCTCCTCCTCTCCGGTCCTGTTTCTTATTCGTTCGTTACCAGTTCCGCATAAGCGCCGCCTTTGGCAAGCAGCTCATCATGCGTTCCGCGCTCCACAACATGTCCTTTGTCCAGTACGATGATCTCGTCGCAGTCACGGATCGTGGAAAGCCTGTGTGCGATCACGATACAGGTGATCCCGCGCTCACTGATGGACTTCACTACCTCATATTCTGTCTTCGCATCCAGAGCGGAAGTCGCCTCATCCAGGATACAGATGGTAGGATCCTGAGCCAGGGCCCTCGCGATCTCAATCCTCTGCCTCTGCCCGCCGGAGAAGTCCCTTCCATTCTCGGACATCTTATGCTGATAGCCGCCCGGACGGAGGACGATCTCTTCATGGATATCCGCGTCGCGGGCCGCCATGATCATCTCGAAGTCCTCGATCGAGTTATCCCACATCTTGATATTATTGGCGATGGTATCCTCGAACAGCGTCACGTTCTGGTCGATGACCGCTACCGAACCGATGAAAACGTTCCGGTCAATCTCAGCGATCGTCTTCCCGTCAAATGTGATGCTGCCGCCCCAGGGCTGGTACAGGCCGCTGATCAGTTTTGCCAGCGTCGACTTGCCGCAGCCGGAACGCCCGACCAGCGCGATCTTCTGTCCCGGCTTCACAGTCAGGTTGAAATCCGTGATCAGTGGATCCCCGAGCGGGGAATAGCCGAAGCTGATATCCTTCAGCTCGATATTTCCGGTCAGCTTCTCATACTCATCACGCTTCTCCCGCTCCTCCATATTCGGATCGTCCGGGTAACTCATCACATCGTCCACGCGCTCCATCTGGGTGATCATCTCCTGTAGCGACTGGCCGGCACTGATCAGATCATTTGCGGGACTCATGAAGGAACCCAGGAATCCCTGGAACGCCATCACCATACCGATGGTAAACTCGCCGCGGAGAATCAGGTAAACGCCGCCCCCGAGGATGATCATATTCGTGATCTGCGTCACCAGATACGGGAACGAATTGAAAAATGTATTGAGTTTGGTGTACCGGTAATTCTGCGTGTTTACACTCGCCTGGAAACCTGCCCATCTCCCGAATACGCCCCGCTCCGCCCCGCTGGCCTTGATGGTCTCGATCATGCGGATGCTGGAAGCTGTCGAGGAAGAAAGCTTGGCACTGTCACGCATCTGGACTCTCGTCAGATTCACACGCTTCGCAGTGATAAACGCGGAGACTCCCATGTTGATGAAGATCGCAGCGACACCGATCAGTGTCAGGATCGGACTGTACCTGATCATCACGACCAGATAAAACACCATCGTCATGGCCTTGATGGCAAGCGGTGCGAAGGTGTTGACCAGTGAGCCGGCGATCTCAGCATTAGTAGACTGCCGGTCCGCGATATCCGCAGCAAGCCTCTGCCCGAAGAACTGCATGGGCAGGTGCAGCACCTTCCAGAGGTACCTGGAACTTCCTACCGCCTCCAGTTTACCCTGGATCCGCAGGCTGTATACCGTTGAGATCCACAGAACCAGGATATAGACGACAGTAAACGCACACATCGCACAGATGAACGGCCTGAGCCACCCCGGATTCTGCCCGCTCAGCAGCCGGTCCAGGAACACCTTGCTGAACACCGGGCTGATGATACCTAGCAGTGAGGAAATGGTCGTCGTCAGTACAACAAAGATGACAGCTGTGGATGTTCCTGTAAGGCGTTCCCTGGCGTAAGACAGGATACTCTTTTTCTTGCCGGCAGGCTGGAAATCCTCCCCCGGCTCAAACGTCATCATGACGCCCGTGTATTCCCGGTCAAATTCCTCCATGGACACATTCACCCGTCCGCGGGCCGGATCATTGATCACGGCCTTGCCCCTGCGGAATCCGCAGAGTACCACGAAATGGTTAAACCCCCAGTGAATGATGCAGGGGAACGGGCCTTCCTCAGCCAGATCCTCCGGATCCACCCGCCAGGCCTTAGCCACCATCCCGTAACTTCTGGCTGCTGTGACGATATTCTTCGCACTGGCGCCGTCCCTGGAGACGCCGCAGTCCACCCTTGCCTGTTCCAGAGGGATCCACATCTGGTAATAATTCATGATCATGGTCAGGGAAGCCGCGCCGCATTCCAGCACTTCCAGCTGCATGACAACCGGAACGTTCGCCACGCCTTTTGTAATCGGCTTCGGGATCTTCGCATGGTTACTCATGTGATGTTACCTCACAGTATCAGTGTTAATCTTCCTGCTCTCTCTGCTTAATTAAAAAACAGCGACGCCGGTGAAAGGGTCTCGGTCACCAGTTCTCCGGTCACGATCCCATCCTCCCCGAGGGGCTCTGTCAGTTCGATCGGGTACACGATATCACCGACCGACAACTGTCCGGCCAGGATAGTATAGATATTCGTATCTTCCGAAATAACCTGCGGCTCCAGTGTCGACGGCTGAAGTTCATAGTCGGTCCCGTCGATCGTGACCGTCCGGTTCTTGATCACGCCGTCCAGCGCGTCCTCCGGTACCAGACATATGCTCTCCCCGTTTTCCGTGACCACGGCAGCCGGGACAGTCGCATCGATCCTCCCGAGGACAGCCCAGATACAGACACCAATCAGCAGCACGATCACTGTGCCAAGCACAAGCCACACCCCCGGGGATGTCACCCGCAGGTAATCATTGAGTTTCTCCGGATTCTCCAGCCTCTCCAGATTCTTCTCCCGGAAGATGCTCTGTTTCTTATCAGTGTTTTCCGGCATATCCATACCTTCCTTTTATCCAGTTTCCATTCCATACGTGATACAGGTTCTCATGAAATGCTGTCCGGTCCTGTCAGCTTCCAATCCTTACGAAAGCAAACCTTCACAGGCCTCCATGAACGACTCCATCTTTTCCTTATCGTACTCGACCGGCAATTCATACTCTGTATTCTTGCCAAGCACGCGGATCGTCTGAACGCCGCCTTCCTTCAGCAGCTGCACAGCTTCCTGATTAAGCGGCACGTATCCGGTCTCATACAGTGTGATGCCATCAATCTGTCCGCTGCTGGTTCCGCCATTTACCTTCACTGCGTCATTCTCTCCAAACAGGTCAACTCCCTGAAGATAAGGACGATATACACCGGCGCTCTCAACCACTATAGCAGGGATCACCTGATACAGATTGTTTTCTCCGTTGTACGAAACCAGTGCCTTTACTGACAATGCGCCGCTGATCCTGTCGATTGCGGGTTCTGTCACTTCAAAGGTACCGAGACCGATCGCCGGATCAATGCTGCCGGTCTTCTCGAGCTGGTCAAAGCTGAATCTCCACTTCGGCTCCATGAAGAGGTTCAGATCCGCTTCGGTCTTGTCGGCAATCTGCGGGAACTTCTCTTCCGGCGACTCATACGGTTTGGAAGAGACCTCGATCTTATCCTCCACTCCGTTCGCTGCAGCAGTGAGCAACATCACGGTATAGCGGTCCGCAGTTCCGGTCGCCTCCAGATCATGCGCCTCCTGGAACCTTTTCACAGCCTCAGCTGTTCCCGGTCCATAGTCCGCGTCTGCCTTCCCGTCCAGATATTTCATGGCAATCAGAGCTTCCTGAAGCGGCTGGACCCGTTCCCCCTTTGAACCGGGATCAACCTGAGTGATCTCCTCCGCCAACGGGAAACCATCCAGCTCCAGATCCGGCAGCAGCGCCGACAGCTCATCCTTGCTAATATACTCATCGCCGCCGTCCGTGCGGATCAGCATCATGCCATCCTCAGTCTGGGCGAAGATGCGGATGAACTCGACTGATTTTTCCTCCTGCTGCGTGACCTCTTCACCGTTCTCATTTGTGGAACGGATCGTAACTGTCAGCGTACACGGCGGCCCCACGATCGTAACGTCCTGCGCGGACACGCTCTGCACCATCAGCACAGCACCTAAGATCATTCCTATAATAACTGCTGAGAATCTCTTCATGGTTATCTCCTCCCTGATATCCTGTCTCTTATCCTGATACAGGTCATTATTTCTGCTCTTCTGTCTTCACGGTATTGCCGTCGGCATTGAAGTAATTCCTGAACGTCCTTCCGTCTTCCTTCTCCTCGATCATATAGCC
>CADCOU010000099.1 GCA_902803155.1 uncultured Lachnospiraceae bacterium
ACAGGCTGTGTTCTCACCGGAACACGGGATCGAAGGAGACGCGCACGCGGGAACCTGGCACAGGCAGATCAGCCTGCTGTCCTATGATAAGGTGGAAGAGTTCAATCGAAACGGTGCCGGCGTGAAGGACGGGGACTTCGGGGAGAACCTGGTAGTGGAAGGGATCAACTTCCGCTCCCTCCCGGTCGGGACGATCCTCACGATCCGGGAGGAGGTCGTCCTGGAGATGACGCAGATCGGCAAGGCGTGCCATACCGGCTGTGCGATCAGACAGCGGATGGGCGTATGCATCATGCCTGTCGAAGGCGTATTCGCGAAGGTCCTCCGGGGCGGCACGGTCAGGCCGGGCGATGAGATGACAGTGACGCCGCCGGATCCGCAGCGTCCGTTCACGGCAGCCGTCATCACGGTCAGCGACCGGAGCGCGGCGGGAGAGCGGGAAGACCTCAGCGGCCCGGAAGCTGCATCCATGCTGAAGGAAGCGGGGTATGAAGTACTCGAGACCATTATAGTCCCCGACGAAGAGGAGCGGATCAGCGCTGAACTGAGACGCCTTGCGGACCAGAGGCAGGTCAGCCTGGTGGTCACAAGCGGGGGGACCGGATTCTCCCTCAGGGACCGGACGCCGGAAGCGACGCTCGCTGTCGCGGACCGCAATGCTCCCGGCATCGCGGAAACGATCCGCTTAAGATCCCTGCAGTTCACGGAAAAGGCCATGCTCAGCCGCGGAGTCAGTGCGATACGCGCACAGACACTGATCGTGAATCTTCCGGGATCCCCGAAGGCAGTCAGGGAGAGCCTGGAGTCCATACTCGGCGCCCTGGAACACGGGCTGGGGATCCTCCGGGGAAGCGCGACAGACTGAGCAATCAGGGAGTTCTATTATGAAGCTGATCAAAACAACAGAAGCGGTCGGTCATATCCTGTGCCACGATATGACGCAGATCATACCGGGGAAGTATAAAGGCCCAGCGTTCAAAAAGGGCCATATCATAACGGAAGAAGACATCCCGGTGCTGCTGAGCATCGGCAAGGAAAACCTCTATGTCTGGGAGAAGACGGAAGGGATCCTGCATGAAGATGAGGCGGCGGAGATCCTGAGAGATCTGGCGCAGGGACCGCATATGTCTGCCGGGGCGCCGAGCGAGGGCAAGATCGAGCTGAAGGCGGAGTGCGACGGACTGCTGAAGATCAATTCCAGAGCACTTCTTGAGGTGAACTCCACGCCGCAGATGATGATTGCGACCAGGCACGGCAATACGCCCGTGAAGGCCGGAGACAAGCTGGCCGGGACCCGTATCATCCCTCTTGTGATAGAGAAGGAAAAGATGGACGACCTTAAGGAACGCACGCACGCGATTACCGGCGGAGCACCGATCATGGAGCTGAAACCTTACGTCCACAGAAAAGTCGGGATCGTCACAACAGGCTCTGAGGTTTATCACGGACGCATTGAGGACTCCTTCACCCCGATCCTTCTGAAAAAACTCGAAGAGTTCGACGTGGAGATCGTCGGGCACGAGACTACGGATGACGACGACAGGATGACGACCTCCGCGATCAGCCGTCTGCTGGAGGCGGGAGCTGATGTGGTCCTGTGCACCGGCGGAATGAGTGTGGACCCGGATGACCGCACGCCCCTCGCGATCCGCAATACCGGCGCGGACATCATTACATATGGTGCACCGGTGCTGCCGGGGGCAATGTTCCTTCTCTCCTATCTTCCGCCGAAGGAAGAGGGGGAGAGAACACGTGTGATCTGCGGACTGCCCGGGTGCGTCATGTACGCGAAGAGGACGATCTTTGACCTTCTGCTCGTCCGGATTATGGCGGACGATCCGGTCACTGCGGAAGAGATACACGCACTCGGCGAAGGCGGCCTGTGCCTGGGCTGCAAGGTATGCACCTATCCGAACTGCGGTTTCGGCAAATAAACAGACGGGAGAGGCAGAATCCGGATCCCGGTACTGTGTCAGGGTATCCCGGCCGGGAAAACGGAAAGAGGGAGGATGCGGTTTGGACTTTACGCATTTTGACGAAAACGGAAACGCCGTCATGGTTGATGTGTCCGGGAAAGATATCACGGAGCGGATGGCCAGAGCGGAAGGGATGATCCACATGTCTCCGGAATGCTTTGAAAAGATCGAGGCGGGAGATGTGAAGAAAGGGGACGTCCTGGGCTGCGCGCGGATCGCGGGGATCATGGGAGCGAAGAAGACGCCGGACCTGATCCCGCTGTGCCATGTCCTGAACCTGACGAAAGTCAGCGTCGATTTTGAGAAGGATCCGTCAGGATGCAGGATCCGGGCAGTCTGCACTGTAAAGTGCACCGGGAGGACAGGCGTGGAAATGGAAGCCCTTACGGGCGTTTCCACGGCGCTTCTTACCATCTATGACATGTGCAAGGCAATCGACAGGAGCATGGAGATCACGGGTATCCGCCTGCTGCACAAGGAAGGCGGCAAGTCCGGAGTATTTGACCGTCAGGAGGAAGAATAGGATGAACATTCTGATCGATCTGGTAAAAAATCCGGTATTTCTGTCTGCGGGCGGAGCCTGGCTTGTGGCGCAGGGAGGAAAGAACATCTATGAGGCAATCCGCTACGGCTTCAGCAAAGAACGCCTGGCCGGCGGCGGGGGCATGCCGAGCGCGCATTCCGCGACGATGACCGGACTCACGGTGGGCTGCCTCCTGACCCATACGGCGGCAAGCGCCGAATTTGCGGTAGCCCTGTTCCTGGCGGTCGTCGTAATATACGATGCCATGGGAGTGCGGCTGGAGACCGGGCAGCAGGCAAAGATCCTCAACAGAATGCGCGAGCGTGATATCACCGAGGGCAGGGAGCCGCTGTTCGACAAGCCGATGGACGAGCACATGGGCCATACGCTGAGTGAAGTCATCGTCGGAGTTATCATAGGGATCATTGTGGCGGCCGTCATGTGCACCTGGATCGCTCCGCTGATTCAGAGCGTACTCTGATTGATTTTGAGCGTGTGATGTGAGATACTTTGCTAAAATCACGAAAGGAGGGCAGAAGGATGAGTTTTCAGGCCTGGTTCTGGCTGTCCATGATCATCGTGTTTCTGATCATAGAAATGATTACCATCAGCCTTGTTTCGGTCTGGTTTGTCGGCGGTGCGCTGGCGGCATTCCTGGTCGCGTTTTTCACACAGCAGCTTTGGATAGAGGTGATCGTATTCCTGGCAGTGTCGATCGCTCTTCTGCTGCTTCTGAGACCGCTTGCGAGGAAACTCGCCGTGAAGCAGAAGGATCAGATGGTCTCCGGGGCAAAGGCGATGATTGGACGGCAGGCAGTCGTCACGGAAGAGATCGACAATGTCCATGCAAAAGGCGCAGTCCAGATCAACGGACAGTACTGGACGGCAAAGACTGAACTGTTCAAGGACAAGATACCGAAGGATACCATAGTGAAAGTCATAGACGTAGACGGTGTGAAACTGATCGTTAAGGAAGTGGATGACTGACAGATAGATAAAGGGAGGCAGAAAAATGGATATATTTCAGGTATTCAGCGGAACTATGCTGATCATCGTACTCGTAGTGCTGGCGGTATGGATCATTGCGTCCTGCATCAGAGTCGTTCCGCAGGCAACCGCAATGGTCGTGGAACGCTTCGGCGCATATCAGGCGACATGGGACGTCGGGATCCATTTCAAAGCCCCGTTCATCGACCGGGTCGCCAAGAAGGTCACACTGAAGGAGCAGGTCGTGGACTTCCCTCCGCAGCCCGTGATCACAAAGGATAATGTCACCATGCAGATCGATACGGTCGTGTTCTTCCAGATCACAGACCCGAAGCTGTATACGTACGGCGTCGAGAATCCGATCATGGCAATCGGCAACCTGACCGCCACTACACTTAGAAACATCATAGGCGACATGGAACTGGATGAGACGCTCACCTCCCGTGAGGTCATCAACACCAGCATGCGCTCCACCCTGGACCAGGCGACAGACCCCTGGGGGATCAAGGTAGGACGCGTCGAGCTGAAGAACATCATCCTTCCTGACGATATCAAGAATTCCATGGAGCGCCAGATGAAGGCGGAACGTGAGAGACGTGCCGTGATCCTCGCGGCGGAAGGTGAAAAGAAGTCCGCAGTCCTGAGGGCGGAAGGAAAGAAGGAATCCGCGGTCCTCGAAGCAGAGGCCGAGAAAGAAGCGGCGATCCTGCGTGCGGACGCAGCGAAGGAGAAGATGGTCCGCGAGGCACAGGGCCGTGCGGAAGCAATCCGCACCACACAGCAGGCAACGGCCGACGGCATCCGCATGATCAAGGACGCGGGAGCCGACCAGGCGGTGCTGGCGCTGAAGAGCCTTGAAGTCTGGCCGTCCGTCGCAAACGGCAGAGCCACCAAGATCATCATCCCCAGCGAGATCCAGAACATGGCGGGACTGGTGGAATCTCTCAAGGAAATAGCGGTGGACAGGGACATGGAAACAGCCGATCCCGAAGACATCCCGGAACTTCCGAAGGCTGACTCCTGAGTGCGGGTCTGGAACGCCGTCGGCGCTTAAGCCGGGAAAAGACTCATTTCATATGACAATAAGGCTGTAAAGGCAAGGAAGACAGGTACCAAATGGATTTAAAAGGACGTAATTTTCTGACACTGAAGGACTTCACACCGGAAGAGATCCTGTACATACTGGACCGCTCTGCGGAACTGAAGGAAATGAAAAAGGCCGGTAAAGAACACCGCTTCCACGCAGGCAAGAACATCGCGCTGATCTTTGAGAAGACCAGCACGCGTACCCGCTGCTCCTTTGAAGTCGCAGCGTATGACCTCGGGATGCATGTCACCTACCTGGATCCTTCCGGTTCCCAGATCGGCAAGAAGGAGAGCATCGCGGATACTGCCCGCGTACTCGGCCGGATCTATGACGGCATCGAGTACCGCGGCTTCGGCCAGGAGATCGTGGAGGCGCTCGGCACTTACGCGGGCGTCCCGGTCTGGAACGGGCTGACCAATGAATACCATCCGACCCAGGTGCTCGCCGACATGCTTACCATCCGGGAGCATTTCGGGGAACTCAAGGGAAGGAAGCTCACCTACATGGGTGACGCCCGTTACAATATGGGCAATTCTTTGATGGTCGCCTGCGCAAAGCTTGGACTTCATTTCACCGCATGCACCAGCAGGATCTATTTCCCGGACAAGGCACTGGTCAAAGAATGTGAAGTCTGGGCGCAGGAATCCGGCGGAAGCATCACCCTGACCGAGGATGTCAGCAAGGGCACGAAGGGGGCCGATGTGATCTATACCGACGTCTGGGTATCCATGGGAGAGCCTGACAATGTCTGGACAGAGCGCATCCGCGCGCTGCTGCCGTATCAGGTTGACAGCGATGTCATGGAAAATGCAGGTCCGGACGCAGTCTTCATGCACTGCCTGCCGTCCTTCCATGACCTCAACACGACGATCGGAAAACAGATCCATGACAAATATGGTCTGGAGGCAATGGAAGTCACGGACGAAGTCTTTGAATCACCGCAGTCGATCGTGTTTGACGAAGCGGAGAACCGCATGCACACGATCAAGGCTGTCATGGATGTAACCTTATGATTATCCGGCAGGGACCAACTGAAGAAGAGCGCAGAAGGCAGCACAGGATCCATCTCCTGGACTATTCATGCCTCGGGATCGCGGTCCTGATCGTGGTCCTGACTATTCTGGAATTCATATACAGCCAGGGTGGGATCCATATGGTGGAAGCCATCATGCTGCTCGGAGCGGTGCTGAACCTCGGCCTGGCCGTGCGGGCTAGAATCGCGAATATACGATTCGCTCCTGCAGGGGCGCTGATTCTCGCCGCAGTCTGTATGGGCGGGCTGATCTATCTGGTGCTGATGAGATGAAGAAAGAGATCCTCCGCGCGCTGCGCGAAACAGACGGCTTTGTATCCGGGCAGGAACTGTGCAGCCGGCTGGGCGTATCCAGGACGGCAGTCTGGAAGAATATCCGGTCACTCCAGGACGAGGGATATGAGATCGAAGCCGTGACAAACCGCGGTTACCGGCTTGCCGGTGTGCCGGACATCGTTGCCGAAGAAGAGGTGGGAAGCCGCCTGGAGACTTCGCGGATGGGGCGGCAGATCCGCTGCTTCAGCCGGATCGATTCCACGAACCAGTATGCGAAGAAAGCCGCGGAAGACGGTGCGGCAGACGGCATGCTGGTCATCGCGGATGAGCAGACCGCCGGCAAAGGAAGGAGAGGAAGATCCTGGGTAACTCCTCCCGGAGAAACCATCGCCTTTACACTGCTGCTCCGGCCAAAACTCTCCCCGGACCGCGTCTCTATGGTCACTCTGGTCATGGGACTTGCCGTCGCAAAAGCGGTAAATACCCTCTATCCGCTGAAGGCAGGGATCAAATGGCCGAATGACGTCGTGATAAACGGAAAGAAACTCTGTGGGATACTGACGGAGATGAGCGCGGAGGTCATGCATGTCAATCACATCGTGATCGGAGTCGGGATCAACGCGAACATGACTTCATTTCCGGAGGAACTGAGCAGAATCGCGACGAGCTTGAAACTCGAGCTTGGCAGGGATGTCAGCCGGGCGGAGCTGATCGCACAGGTGATGGCGGAGTTCGAGCGCCTCTATGAAAAGTTCGAGGAAGACGGGGACCTCAGGGCAGTATCTGAGGAATACAATGCGTTGTGCCTGAATGCGGAAAGCATGGTCCGCGTCCTGGATCCGAACGGAGAGTACACCGGGACCTCGCACGGGATCAACGCCCTCGGGGAACTGCTTGTGGAGACCGAAAGCGGACAGGTTAGAAATGTATATGCCGGGGAAGTCTCGGTGCGCGGAGTCTACGGTTACGTGTAGATATGGAGTGGGATATCGGTTGTTATCCCGGATGAATCGCCATGGGAACAAAAGATGAAAAAGAAGTCGTGCTGTGCGCGGCCAGCGAATACGAACAGAAATATTATTTTAATCAGAGCTTCAGCCACATCCCTGAAGATGTGAAGGAGCAGCTGCACATCATCTGTGTGCTCTTCACGGAAGACATCGGAGGCATCATCCTGTTTGTCTTTGATGAGGAGGGGAACCTGCAGATCCGTACGGAGGCGAAGGAGTCGGATTACAACTACGATGAGATCGGCGCAGCCCTGGAGGTGAAGGAGATCCAGCGGCAGAGAAGGGATATGCTGCACGGGCTGGAACTGTATTACAGAGCCGTGTTCCTGCATCAGGATCTTGATCTGGAGTCATGGCAGCTGGAGTAATGAGAATGAAGATCGGAACCGTTGAACTCCCGAACAATCTGATACTGGCACCCATGGCAGGCGTGAGCGACCTGCCATTTCGTCTGCTGTGCAGAGAGTGCGGCGCGGGGATGACCGTCATGGAAATGATCTCCGCCAAGGCCATTATGTACAAAAACAGGAATACGGAAGAACTGATGCGCACAGTTCCTGAAGAGCGGCCGGTCAGCCTGCAGCTGTTCGGTTCCGACCCGGAGATCGTCTCAGAGATCGCGCAGCAGATCGAAGAGAGGCCGTTCGACATCCTGGATTTCAATATGGGCTGTCCGGTTCCGAAAGTGGTAAAAAACGGCGAAGGCAGCGCGCTGATGCGCGAGCCGGAGAGAGCCGCCGAGATCGTCCGGCAGACAGTTAAAAGGATCCGTAAGCCCATGACCGTCAAGATCCGGAAAGGGTTCAACGATGCGGAGGTCAATGCGGTCGAAGTAGCTAAGAGGCTCGAGGATGCCGGGGCGGCAGCGATCACAGTCCACGGGAGGACAAGAGAACAGTACTATTCCGGGAAGGCGGACTGGGACATCATCCGGCAGGTCAGGGAAGCCGTGAGTATCCCCGTGATCGGGAACGGCGATGTGACCGGTCCGGAGAGCGCGCGGGCCATGGCGGAGCAGACAGGCTGCGACGGCATCATGATCGGACGGGCAGCAAGGGGGAATCCATGGATATTCCGGCAGATCCTGGAGTCGGGAAACAGGTCTTTCCCGGGTGAAACCACACGGAAAGATCAGACTGATGCAGGAAAACCGGGTATAGAGGAACTTCGGGAGATGATCCTGCGCCATGCGCAGATGGTGGTCGACCAGGACGGAGAAAACCTGGGGATACGGAAGATGCGCAAACACGTCGCCTGGTACACGGCGGGGTACCCGAATTCTTCAAAACTCCGGGGATTATCAAACACTATATCGACCATGGACGAACTGAGAAATTTATTGACTTTACTGAAGGCATAACCTATAATTCTCTATCAGTGTTGAAACTGATAAAAACCTCGCATATATGCGGGAAAGAAGGTATTACACATGGCGGAAAGCAAGACAGTCCTGACACAGGAAGGATACGACAAACTTCAGGCTGAACTGGAAGACCTGAAAGTAAACAGCAGAAAATACATTGCCGAAAAAATCAAAGACGCAAGAGCGCAGGGTGACCTGAGCGAGAATGCGGAATACGATGCGGCTCTGGACGAGCAGAGAGACATCGAAGCACGTATCGAGGAGATCGAGAATATCCTCAAGCACGCAGAGGTCATGGAAGAGCACCCGGACGACGGCTTTATCAACATCGGAAGCCGCGTGACCATCAGAGAAGTCGGAACAGACGACGAGATGGTGATCTTTATCGTCGGATCCTCCGAGGCAAACAGCCTGAAGGGAAAGATCTCGAACGAATCACCGGTCGGCAGCGCGGTAATGCACCATTCGGCAGGAGAGACCGTCACGGTTGAATCCATGGAAGGATCGATCCAGTACGAGATTCTCAATGTCGAGCATTCCGGATCCTGAGATACAGACCTGATGAGATGACGGGGCAGGCACAGTCTATACTGGGCACCCCGTTTTTTCAATAAGCAAAACAGCCGTGTGCGGGGCGGGAATCGAAACCCTGATCCTGCCGGCAGGACGGAAGGAACAGCAAGAGAGGGATATCATGGCAGACCAGAACCAGACACAGCAGAAGAAGACAAATAACCAGGAAGCACCGCAGCAGGACATCAACCAGCTGATGAAGGTGCGCAGGGAGAAGCTTGCGAACCTCCAGGCGGAAGGAAATGACCCGTTCGTCATCACCACATATGACCAGACTCACCATGCGCCGGACATCAAGGACCACTTTGAAGAGATGGAAGGAAAGCATGTCTCCATCGCCGGCCGCATGATGAGCAAGCGTGTCATGGGCAAAGCCTCCTTCTGCAACATCCAGGACCGCTTCGGGAACATCCAGGTCTATGCCGCGCGCGACAGCCTGGGAGAAGAACCCTACAAGGCGTTCAAGAAGATGGATATCGGAGACATCGTCGGCGTAAAGGGCTACGTGTTCCGCACGAAGATGGGCGAGATCTCCGTTCATGCAGAGGAAATGACCCTGCTGTCCAAAAATCTCATCCCGCTTCCGGAAAAGTTCCATGGCCTCACGGATACTGACATCCGCTACCGTCAGAGATACCTGGATCTGGTCATGAATGCCGAGGTGCGCGACACTTTCATGAAGCGTTCCCGGATTATCAGCGAGATCCGCAGATTCCTGGATGACAGAGGATTCATGGAAGTTGAGACGCCTATGCTGGTCAGCAACGCCGGCGGCGCTGCTGCCCGCCCGTTCGAGACGCATTACAACGCGCTGGATGAAGACGTCAAGCTGCGCATCTCCCTGGAGCTTTACCTGAAGAGGCTGATCGTCGGCGGACTGGAGCGAGTCTACGAGATCGGCAGGGTCTTCCGCAATGAAGGCGTGGACACCCGTCATAATCCGGAATTTACCCTGATGGAACTGTATCAGGCCTACACGGATTACAACGGCATGATGGAGCTGACGGAATCCATGTTCCGCCACCTCGCCAACGTAGTCTGCGGCAGCGCGAAGATCACTTATCAGGGAACCGAGATCGATATGGAGAGCCCGTTCCGGCGCCTGTCCATGACCGACGCGGTAAAAGAATACTCCGGAGTTGACTTCACACAGATCCGCACTGACGAAGAGGCGAAGGCAGTCGCGAAGGAAAAGGGCATTGAATACGAAGAGCGTCACAAGAGGGGGGATATCCTCAACCTCTTCTTCGATGAGTTCTGCGAAGAGAAAATGATCCAGCCGACTTTCATCATCGACCACCCGGTCGAGATCAGTCCGCTGACCAAGCGCAAGCCGGACGACCCGTCCCTGGTGGAGCGTTTCGAACTCTACATTTACGGACGTGAGATGTGCAACGCCTATTCTGAGCTCAATGACCCGATTGACCAGAGGGAGCGCTTCAAGGCGCAGGATGCGCTGGCAGAGGCAGGAGACGAAGAAGCAAACCACACTGACGAGGACTTCCTGCACGCCATGGAGATCGGCATGCCGCCGACAGGCGGAATCGGTTACGGCATCGACCGCCTGGTCATGCTGCTCACCGACAGCGCAGCCATCAGGGATGTATTACTGTTCCCGACAATGCGGACCATCGGCAGCTGATGA
>CADCOU010000100.1 GCA_902803155.1 uncultured Lachnospiraceae bacterium
ATAGCTGAGACAGAAGAGGCGGCGGAAGAGGCCAAAGCCCTGATCAAGGTGGAATATGAGCCGCTTGATGCCGTGTTTACCGTGGAAGAGGCTATGGCGGAAGGTGCTCCGAGAGTTCACAACGGCGTAGTGGAATACCGTGCAGGCGCACCTGCAGACATTGACGAATACAACAGTGACGCAGGCGACTGGCGTGACGGCAAGGTGGTCTACCAGTTCCCGCTGGGAGCTGACATCCATCACAACGTGGCGGCCAGCAACCGCGGCGGCATCGGCGATGTGGAGAAGGCATTCGCTGAAGCGGATGCGGTCGTGGAGCGGACCTACCAGACGAGCCAGATCCAGCATACGCCGCTGGAGCCGCATGTGTGCTTTGCCCGCATGGAAGGCGGAAGACTCGCGGTATATGCTTCCACACAGGTTCCGTACCATGTGAGAAGGATCGTCGGCTGGGTTACCGGCCTACCGGAAAATAAGATCCATGTCATCAAGACCAGGGTAGGCGGCGGCTACGGCTCCAAACAGGATATCCTGGTGGAAGACGTGACAGGCTATGCGGCATTTATCACCGGACGCCCGGTCTACTACAGGAACACCCGTGAGGAAGAGTTCATCGCGAACTCGACCAGGCATCCCATGAGAGCGCGCGTTAAGATGTCCGGTATGAAGGACGGAACCATCACCGGTATCTTCATGGAGGTACGTGCGAACACCGGACCTTACGGCAACCACTGCCTGACAGTACCGATGAACAGCTGTTCCAAAACGCTTCCGCTGTTCAAGTGCGCGAACATGGCCTACGACCTGAAGGTCCTCTACACGAACTCACCGCCTGCAGGCGCATATCAGGGCTACGGCACCCCCAAGGGAACCTTCGGCATCATGATGTGTATGGCGGAACTTGCCGAGAAGCTCGGATGCGATTACAAGGACATGGTCCTCAAGAATCATGTCGAGACCGGATATATGCTCGACATCCTGAAAGGCCTCGGAGAAGGCCGCGAGGGCAATGTCGTTCCGGTCGGATCCTGCGGCCTGAGGGATGCGGTCCTGCAGGGCTGCGACATGATCAAATGGGGCGTGAAGGAGACAAGCGACGATCCTGACGTGAAGATCGGCAAAGGCTTTGCCATGATCATGCAGGGCTCCGGACTTCCGGGACTGGATCATTCGGAAGCGATCGCGAAGATGGAGACGGACGGAACCGTCATCCTGAACAGCGGCTGTGCCGACATCGGAACCGGTCTTGACACCATCTGTGCGAAGGTGGTCAGTGAGATCATGTGCATGCCCATGGAACATGTAACGGTCCTGTCCGGCGATACGGATGCGGCTGCGTTCGATACAGGCTCCTATGCATCCTCCGGCACATTCTTCTCAGGAAACGCGGCTGTGGTTGCTTCGAGAGGCCTGAAGGAGGAAGTCCTGAAAGAAGCAGCGCTTCAGCTGGAAGAAGAGAAGGAAGACCTGGAAATCAGATATCCCGGCGAAGTGTATTCAAAGAAGACAGGAAAGGTCCTCACCTATGCGGAACTGTCCCACAGGGCCTGCCAGGGCGACGGACGCGGCATGATGGTCTACCACGGGAACTTCGTCACCACGGCATCCTCCGTGCCGTATGGCGCGCATTTTGCGCAGGTAGCGGTCAATACCAGGACAGGTGAGATCAAGGTGCAGAAGTTCTACGCGCTGCAGGATGCAGGCACGCCGATCAATCCGGAACTGGCACTCTGCCAGATGTACGGAGCCGCCCTCAAATCCATCGGACATACCCTCTATGAAGGCATGATCCTGGATAAGGACGGAAAGTGCATCAACGCCAACATGACGGACTACGGCGTACCGATGATCTACGAGCAGCCGGATGACTTCAAGTCAGTCCTCATCGACGTAGACGATCCGGATGGACCGTTCGGCGCGAAATCCATCTCCGAGATCGCCTGCAACGGCGCTGCGCCGGCCATCGGCATTGCCATCCACGACGCCGTCGGTGTCTGGATTGAAGACTGGCCGATGACGCCGGAGAAGATCCTTAGGAAACTCGGAAAGATCGTGTAATTCCGGAAGAAAACGTAATACAGTATCATTATCTGCATCCGCATTCATAGGTGAAAGCCTGGAGCGGATGCAGTTCTTTATATAGCATCCCTGCCCTTGTAGAGAATCCAGGTAGATGATATAATTTTACTGCATCATTATCAGGTAAAAATGATGCAGTAAATATATTGAGGTTGAGATAATGCATGTGTTTGATTACAGGTTTCTTTCAGAGAGTCTCCCCGCTGAGCTGCTTGATATTACAGGAATTATCTATGATCTTCGGGGAAAAGGAGAATTGAGAAAGATCAACAATCAGAAAGTGTTTCAGGAAATGAGGCAGATTGCCATGATCGACTCTGTTCAGAGCAGTAATGCGATCGAGGGAATCGCAACAACAGCTGAACGAATGAAAATGATCATTGATCAGCGTTTTGATCCGTATACGCACGAGGAAAAAGAGATCCTTGGATACCGGAATGTCCTTGATGAGATATACAGCGGATATGAGGATATGGAAGTGTCCTCTGATTTGCTGAAGCATTTTCACTATCTTATGCTTCAGTCTGTTTCTTCTGACGCAGGAAACTATAAAACACAAAATAACTGGATCCAGGAGAGAGATGAACAGGGAAGGATCAGGGTGCGTTTTGTTCCTGTCGATGCAAAAACTACAATGGAAGCAATGACGCAGATGATCATGGCATATCGCGAGGCAAGACAGGACAGCGGAATCAACGGACTCCTTCTTACGGCCTGCACGATTGTCGACTTTCTATGCATCCATCCGTTCAGAGACGGGAACGGAAGAGTGTCCAGACTTCTCACATCATTACTATTACTTCAGCATGGTTTTGATATAGGAAGATATATCTCGATAGATAAGAAGATAAATGAATATCGGATAAATTATTACCAGGCGCTGGAAGAGAGTTCGGATGGATGGTATGAGAATAGGAATACTTATATACCCTTCATCACGTTTTTTCTGCAGATTCTTTACAGCTGTTACAAGGATCTTGACAGAAGATTCATTCAAAATACAGTGACAAAACAAAGTAAATCAAAACAGGTGGAGAATACACTTCTGGAATGCTTCGTTCCCATATCCAAACAGGAACTGTGTGACAGATACCCGGAGGTCAGTGTCACGACAGTTGAGAGAGTCCTTGGGAAACTGGTTCGTGAAGGGAAAATAGAAAAGATCGGAACATATCGAAACGCACGGTACAGAAGACTGTGATGGGGCATGTCAGAACTGATTATGCATTATGCAGCACGGTCAGACTATGGATGTCCATTGACTGATTTTTCCCTGTCGCGGATCTTCCGTGCAGCTTCCAGCACCTTCTCCACCCAGTGATCGTCGGGCTCACATACCTTCAGCGTCTTGAAACCGTATGTACGGCCATACTGATGGATGACATCTTCATCATCGACATGCAGTGAGATCCGGTAATGGGACGGAACCTTCTGCGGAAGGATGTATGAGGCGTTTCTCTGTACTTCCTTCAGGTGCCGGGGACTGTTTACGATCTGATCGAATCGTATCCCATAGTTGCGGAACAGAGAGCGGATATACATCTCTGAGCGAAATGAAGAGGTATAAACCCACACCTCGAAGCCTTCCTCCTGAAGGGAATGGATCAGGCGGATCGTCCCCTTGCGGAGACGTTCCGGAAAGATCCGGTTCAGCGGGAAGCGGAGAGGGGCTTCTGTTTCAAATGTATTCGGATCGACGAACAGGACCTCATCCAGATCAAAGGAAATGCGCATATCGGGTTACCCACAGTATTAAAAGCAAAAAGCAATGTAAGCAGCATAAACAGAATATTCAGTAATCCGGATATGTTTCCGGGTAGGGTTCGATGCCAAACAGGAAGCGGACTTCCTTTTCGAGCTTCTCCTTTGGAAGTTCTGCAGAAAAGCCCCCGACATTGTCCTGGATACCGACCTTCGCAAATTCGGCTTTATCTGTCGCAGTTATCACGATCACAGGATGATCTTCAAACATACAATACTCAGCCCGGTAATATACCCCGTCGCGGATATAGCATGACCGGAGTCCCTGTTTTTTCAGAGAATCATTAATGGCACTGTCAGCCGGAACGGCGCCATATTTCTCAAACATATTCTCGATATATCCAGGCACTTCATCAGACGGATCAGGTGTATGTCCGGTATCATCCGGTCCAGTAAAAGCACCGGCATGATCCTGACCAAAGGCAGAAAGATTTTCAGAAATAATGTCTGTCATAGTGTCCTCAAAGCATAGCTATTTATGAAATACAGGGTTCCTCCTGAAGTATAACGCTCTTTCAGCTTCATGTCACGAACGAGGTATCTTCCCATATCCTGCAATGTATTCACCTTCCCGATAATCTGTGATAGTATTGAAAAATGAGAAACATCCGTTACATGGGAATCAGTTATCAGTGGAGTCGGTCATATGGCTATGATGTATAAATCCCTGGATGAACAGATGCGTGAAAAACTCAGGGAACTACCGGATAAACCGGAACCTGTGCGGTCCGGAAAACTGGAGAGAATGTTTATGAAAAAGATCGATCCGGATAAACTGTATCCGAATCCGGATGATGAGTTTTCGGACCCAAAGATCGGTCCGAATGCTTCGATCATAGAGAACTATTCGAAGATCGCAAAAAAGAACTATGCGCTGGGGTTTGACGTATACGATGAAGAGATCATAGTGACTAAACTGAAAAGCGGGCAGATCATGATCCTGAACGGGCATCATCGCTGGGCAGGTGCTCTCAGGGCCATGGTTCCGAAGGTGAGGGTGAGTTTGTCATGATGGGTAAAAGCAGGATAGCAGGAAAACTGAGAAATCTGTTTCAACCGGACAAGACAGGGATACTGGTTGCACAGGGCAGGAAGACAGTGCGGCAGTTAGACAAGGACAGCAGTGAGGCTGTCATACTGCAGTACCGTTTTCTGGCGGAACTGCTTAAGGAAAACAAAGATACGGAGTACGGGAAGAAATATGGTTTCGGGCAGATCCATACGGCTGAAGAATACATGTCCATGGTTCCGTTCACGACATATGATAACTATGAGCCTTATATCAGCCGTATGATG
>CADCOU010000101.1 GCA_902803155.1 uncultured Lachnospiraceae bacterium
AGCGAAGGCTTACCTCGTCAACACCGGCTGGAACGGCACCGGCAAGCGTATCTCCATCAAGGATACCCGCGGAATCATCGACGCGATCCTGAACGGAGACGTGCTCAAGGCTCCGACCAAGAAGATCCCGTACTTCAACCTTGAGGTACCGACCGAGCTTCCCGGCGTAGATCCCGGAATCCTGGATCCGCGTGACACATACGAAGATCCGGCACAGTGGGATGAGAAGGCAAAGGATCTTGCAGGCCGCTTCATCAAGAACTTCAAGAAGTATGAAGGCAATGAAGCCGGCAAGGCACTCGTCGCAGCAGGCCCGACACTTTAAAACGTATATATAATTCAGCAATCCAGGAGGCGGATGCGTGGCTGCACGCGTCCGCCTCCCTTTCAGCACCTGCAACACATGCAGGGTGCCCCACTGCTTCTGCAGACGGTGGATAATAAATGTCAGAGGGACAGCATGGGAGAACAGAATCAGAAGCCGAATGTAGATATCGATATGCTTCGTCCGCGGGAGAGTGTCGCGGGATATGCGGTATGTCCGGGACTCTACGAACAGAACGGAGCCCAGGCGCTGGGTTACAGCGGAGCGGTAAGCTTTACGATCCATTCAGCCGGAGCTACGGCGGTTGAGCTGCTGCTGTTCCACAGGCATGAGAATGTACCATATGCGGTCATTCCGTATCCGAAGGATTACCATGTCGGAGACGTCTGGTCCATGGTCGTCTTCGAACTTGATATCACACAGTTTGAATATGCTTACCGAGTGGACGGACCCTGGAGACCGGAAAAGGGAATGCTGTTCGACCGCAGGCATGTGCTTCTGGATATATACGCCAAGGCTGTCACCGGTCAGAGGATCTGGGGTGAGCGGCAGACAGAAGAGGGCGTGTATCACGCCAGAGTGGTGCGGCATGCGCATGACTGGGGCGACCATAACCGTGTGAAGATGCCGATGGAGGATATGATCATATATGAACTCCATGTGCGCGGATTCACCATGGGAGCGAACTCCGGCGTCCGCTGTCCGGGTACTTTCGAGGGACTCAGGGAAAAGATTCCTTACCTGAAGTGGCTTGGTATCACGGCTGTCGAACTGATGCCGATCTTCGAGTTTGACGAGATGCAGGACAACAGGAACTATGAAGGCAAACGCCTCATGGATTACTGGGGTTACAATACGGTCAGCTATTTTGCACCGAACACCGGCTATACCTCCCGTGAAGAATACAACCGGGAGGGAAGCGAGCTGCGGGATCTGATCCGGGATCTGCATGCAGCAGGGATCCAGGTCATACTCGATGTCGTGTTCAATCATACTGCGGAAGGCAATGAAGACGGATCCTTTATCAATTTCAAGGGATTTGACAATAATGTGTACTATATGCTGGATCCGGAAGGGAAATACTATAACTTCTCCGGCTGCGGCAACACCGTTAACTGCAACCATCCGGTCGTTCAGGAAATGATCGTCGAGTGTCTGCATTACTGGACGGTCAATTATCATATCGACGGGTTTCGGTTCGATCTGGCCAGCATTCTCGGAAGAAATGAAGATGGTTCACCGATGGAACACCCACCTCTTCTTCAGAGACTTGCGAAGGATCCTCTGCTTGCGGATGTGAAGCTGATCGCGGAAGCCTGGGACGCGGGCGGCATGTACCAGGTCGGCAGTTTTCCTGCCTGGAACCGCTGGGCGGAGTGGAACGGCAAGTACAGGGATGACATGAGAGACTTCCTGAAGGGCGGATACTGGGCTGCACCGGAAGCGGCAAAGCGCATGATCGGTTCCCCGGATCTCTACTCGCCGGATCCCTCCGAGCAGGGCAGAAGCCCGCACGGATATCTCGGGTACAATTCCTCTGTGAATTTCATCACCTGCCACGACGGATTTACCCTGTATGATCTCTATGCCTATAATGAGAAGCATAATGAGATAAACGGGTGGAATAATACGGATGGGGCGAATGATAACCGAAGCTGGAACTGCGGTGTCGAGGGACCGACTCTTGACCCGGAGATCGCAGGTCTCAGGCTGAAGATGATGAAAAATGCGATGGCAGCCCTGATGATGAGCCGGGGGACTCCCATGTTCTACGCGGGGGATGAATTCGCCAATTCACAGTTCGGGAACAACAACGGATACTGTCAGGACAATGAGATCAGCTGGCTGAACTGGAACTACTGCGACCGCAACAGGGAGATGCTGGAATTTACCAGGGACGTGATCGCATTCCGCAAGGCGCATGACTGTATCCGCAGGGATCTGAAGCCTGCCCGGTGCGGCTTTCCGAATATGTCCGTTCACGCGGGGACTCCCTGGAACGCACTGGTCACAAAAGAGACGAAGGCGTTCTACGTGGTATATGCCGGGTATGATGAGAGAACCGGTGAAGACGACATCGTATGCATAGCGGTCAACGTATTCTGGGAACCGGTTGAGATCACGCTGCCGGATCTTCCGGACGGCTGCAGCTGGCATCTGTATGTCTCAACCGGGGGAGAGGAACGCGGTATGGCATGGAAGAGAGTTTCCATGCGGCCCCGCTCCGCAGCCATCCTGACTGTGGAGAGATACAGCAGCTGAGGTGACCAGTATGAAAAAGAAGGCATTGATTGCCATGAGCGGCGGCGTAGACAGTTCTGTTGCCGCTGCAATGATGGCGGAAATGGGATATGACTGTATCGGATGTACGATGAAGCTCTATGAAGGAGCGGAAGATGATACAGACAGAAAAGGTACCTGCTGCAGCCTCAATGATACCAGTGACGCCAGGGCGGTGGCATACCGGCTGGGCATGCCGTATTACGTATTCAATTTTCAGGACGAATTCAGATCGAAAGTAATCGATAAGTTTGTCGATGAATACGAAAACGGCAGGACACCAAATCCATGTATCGACTGCAATCGATATATGAAATTCGGAAAGCTTTTTATCCGTGCTGAAGAACTGGGCTGCGACACCGTCGTGACCGGCCATTACGCCCGGATCCGGTACGATGAGAAGAGCGGACGCTGGCAGCTGCTTCGCTCCGCAAACAGGGAGAAAGACCAGACGTATGTGTTGTACGCGATGACGCAGGAGCAGCTGGCGCATACCTGCTTTCCGCTTGGAGAATTCGAGGATAAGGAAAAGGTCCGGGAGACAGCGGAGAGATACGGTTTCCGCAATGCACAGAAGCCCGATTCGCAGGACATCTGCTTTGTCAGGAACCAGAGCTATGCTGACTATATAAGGGAGAAGACCGGGAAGGATTATCCGCCGGGAAACTTTGTGGATGAAGAAGGACATGTGCTCGGAGAGCACAGAGGACTCATCCGCTATACGATCGGACAGCGTAAGGGACTGGGGCTCGCGCTCCCGCAGCCGATGTTCGTAAAACGCAAAGACATGGAGCGGAACGAAGTCGTCCTGACACTGCATGACGGATTGTTCTCCGACCGTCTGGTCGCGGAAGATTTCAACTGGATCTGGGCTGAGAACTGGCAGCAGATCGCCGGCAAGGACACAGATGCGCCTGAGACCGGGACACAGCTGGAAGTCACGGCAAAACCACGCTATCGCGCAGAGGAAGCTCCTGCAACGGCCAGGGTGCTGGATGGAGGAAAAGTGGAGATCCTGTTCCATGAACCGCAGCGGGCACTGACCACAGGACAGGCAGTTGTGTTGTACAGTGGAGACATAATGGTGGGCGGCGGCACTATTACAGAGGTATAGACATCGTTTGAAGAGGATGAAATAATTCTGTCAGACAAACAATGTGAGTGATTCCGAATAGGACTCAGAACGATCCCCCGGAGGGTGCAATCCTCCGGGGGATGCTTTCATATAGACACGACAGAACAGAACAAATGTTTGCATGCGGCCGGCGTACATGGTATACTGTGTAGGTTCACAGGACTGCAGAAGGATAGAAGATTCAAGTCAGTTTCAGGACTTAAACCTGAAGAGAACGGGAAATCACATATGGACTTCAGATTACACTCAGATTACCAGCCAACCGGCGATCAGCCGGAAGCGATAGAGGCTCTGACCGAAGGATTCCGGCAGGGTAACCAGGCGCAGACACTGCTCGGCGTTACCGGTTCCGGCAAGACCTTCACGATGGCGAATGTCATACAGAATCTGCAGAAGCCGACTCTGGTGATTGCGCACAACAAGACGCTCGCAGCCCAGCTCTACGGAGAATTTAAAGAGTTCTTTCCCGAGAACGCAGTGGAGTACTTCGTATCCTATTACGATTACTATCAGCCTGAGGCATATGTTCCGCAGACAGATACCTATATCGAAAAGGATGCTTCGACCAATGAGGAGATCGACATGCTCCGCCTGTCGGCTACAGCTTCGCTTGTCGGGAGGAAGGATGTCATTGTGGTAGCTTCCGTCTCGTGTATCTACGGCCTCGGCAGCCCCATTGATTTCAAGGAGATGGCTCTGTATCTCCGTGTCGGCGAAGAGCGTGACCGCAATGAGATCCTGAAGAAACTGATCTCCCTGAACTATGACAGGAGCGACGTCGATTTTCACCGTTCCACATTCCGGGTGCGGGGGGATGTTCTGGACATTTTTCCCGCAGACACTGATAACTTCGCCTACAGAGTCGAATTCTTCGGGGATGAGATCGATCGCATCACGCAGATCGATCCGCTGACCGGGTACGCAAAGAGCGTAGTCAGTTTCATCGCCGTATTTCCTGCCTCTCACTATGTCACGCCTGCGGAGAAAGTACAGGAAGCGATCCGCGGGATCGAAGAGGAACTGGAGATTCAGGTGAAGCATTTCCGTGCCGAAGACAAGCTGCTGGAAGCGCAGAGGATCTCCGAGCGCACCAACTATGACATAGAGATGCTCCGGGAGACCGGATTCTGCTCGGGTATCGAGAATTATTCCAGGCATATGGACGGAAGGGCGCCGGGAACGCCGCCCCAGACGCTGCTTGATTATTTCCCGGACGAGTTCCTGATCATAATCGACGAGTCTCATATGACGCTCCCGCAGCTGCGCGCCATGTATAACGGAGACCAGTCCCGCAAGTCAACGCTGGTCGAGTATGGGTTCCGCCTTCCGAGCGCGAAGGACAACAGACCGCTCCGGTTTGAGGAGTTCGAGCAGAAGATCGACCAGATTATGTTTGTTTCTGCAACTCCGGGACCGTATGAAGAAGAGCACGAACTGATGCGCACGGAGCAGATCATACGTCCGACCGGCCTCCTGGACCCGGCAGTCGATGTGCGTCCGGTTGCAGGGCAGGTGGACGATCTCGTGGGCGAGATCAACAAAGAGACCGCAAAGGGCAATAAAGTACTGGTCACGACACTGACCAAGCGCATGGCTGAGGATCTGACCGATTATCTGAAGGATGTAGGGATCCGTGTCCAGTATCTGCACTCTGACATCGATACGCTGGAGCGTTCGAAGATCATCCGGGATATGCGGCTGAACGTATTTGATGTTCTGGTCGGTATCAATCTCCTGAGAGAGGGTCTCGACATACCGGAGATCACCCTGGTGGCAATCCTGGATGCGGACAAGGAGGGCTTCCTCCGCTCGGAGACTTCCCTGATCCAGACGATCGGAAGAGCCGCGCGTAATTCGGACGGCCATGTCATCATGTATGCGGATACGGTCACCGAATCCATGGACAAGGCAATAAGCGAAACGAATCGCAGAAGAACCGCCCAGCAGAAGTACAATGAACAGCATGGCATCACGCCGACCACGATCCAGAAGAAGGTCCGCGACCTGATCGCAATCTCAAAGGATATCGCGAAGTCGGAAGCTACTTTGGAGAAGGATCCGGAGTCCATGAGCAGGAAGGAACTGGAGAACCTGATCAAAGACATTGAGAAGCAGATGAGGAAGGCTGCCGCGGACCTGAACTTTGAGGCTGCAGCGCAGCTGCGCGACCAGATGATCGACCTGAAGAAGCATCTGCAGGAGATGGATTAAGTCAGCAGAGTTCGCGGAAGACTGTGAAGAGAGGTATATATGTCAGACAAGAATAAGGCTCCTAAGCGGGATATCAGCAAGTACATACGCCTGCGCGGAGCCGGTGAACATAACCTGAAGAACATTGATCTTGATATCCCGAGGGGACAGCTGGTCGTCATGACCGGTCTGTCCGGGTCGGGCAAGAGCAGTCTTGCCTTTGATACGATCTATGCCGAGGGGCAGCGCCGCTATATGGAGTCCCTCTCCAGCTACGCGCGTCAGTTCCTGGGACAGATGGAGAAGCCGAAGGTGGAAAGCCTGGAAGGCCTTCCGCCTGCGATCTCCATCGATCAGAAGTCGACCAATCACAATCCCAGGTCTACGGTCGGAACCGTGACGGAGGTTTACGATTACTTCCGTCTTCTTTACGCGCGCTGCGGTATCGTCCACTGCCCGACCTGCGGAAGAGAGATTAAAAAGCAGACCGTGGACCAGATGGTCGATACGCTGATGGGACTGCCGGAGCGGACGCGCCTGCAGCTCCTCGCCCCGGTCGTCCGGGGGCGCAAGGGCATGCATGAGAAGGTTCTC
>CADCOU010000102.1 GCA_902803155.1 uncultured Lachnospiraceae bacterium
AAAATGTCCAGCAGCAGAATCGACAGGACTATGATCACCAGGACAGAAACAACAGTCAGAACAATTTTCTTCAATTTGCCCACCACTTCAGAAAAATCCGCCGGATACACTTTTCCCTCAGTATGATATCATAAAATCGGAACAGGCTGTATAACAGCCGGAAAAGGAAATCAAACCAGGGAAATCAACCAGGGCTGTACTTTGGAACAGTCTCAGGGATAAAGAAGAAAGGAATCCGACATGGAAATACAGTATAAGAGACTGACATCAGATGAACTGGATACATTCATCCGGATGCGAATCCGGCAGCTTCGGGAGGAAGGCGCTACAGAGGATATCGACCTCAGGCCGGCCCTGGAGGATTACTATGACCGCCACATGGCCGACGGATCCTTTGTGTCCTGGCTTGCTCTGGACGGCGATAAGATCGTCGGTACCAGCGGCATGTCATTCGTGGAAAAACCGCCTTACTTCGGCTGTCCGAGCGGAAAGATCGGTCTTCTGTCGAGTATGTTCACGGATCCGGGCTACCGCCGTCTGGGGATAGCCAGAGAATTGCTCTCCCGGGTGGTTGAAGAGGCAAGGGAATACGGCTGCGGAGCGGTACAGATCACCGCCTCGGACATGGGCGTGCTCCTGTATACGGATTTCGGATTTGTTAAAAACGGAAATTTCATGCAGTATAACCTGTGATCCACTTCCGCCGGAAACAATGCCAGCTAATATATGTGATATGTTTTTGAGAAATCAGAGTATTTCATTCAGAATAAGTTTGTAGAAGGAAAAATCCCATGTTCCGACTGAGAAAGCCGAATATCATACCGGTCAATGACCACATATGGCTGATGGATGACCATAAGGCGGCAACCTGCTGTCTTGTGGCCGGTCATGAAGCAGCCATGGTAATCGACACGTCCATAGGTGTCAGCAACATCCGTGAAACTGCCCGCTCCCTGACGGATCTTCCGCTGATCTGCGTCAATACACACGGACACAGGGATCATATGGGCGGAAACTGGAGTTTTGACAGGGCATATATGAATCTGGCGGATCTTCCCCTCGCGGAGAGAACCATACATTCGTCTGAGATTGCAGAAGAACTGAAGCAGAACGGTTTCCGATATCCGGCTTTCGAACACATCGAAGACGGCCATGTTTTCGACCTGGGCGGTCTGGAAATCGAAGTGATGTATTTTCCCGGACACACTGCCGGTGAGATCATACTTCTGGACCGTACGGACAGAGTTCTCTTTACCGGCGACGGTATCCTGGAGCACTTATGGCTCCAGATGCCAGAGTCGCTCTCAGTCCGGGCACAGATCAACAGCATGGAGAAACTGCTTCCCCTGCGCGATTCATTCGATACCATTCTGCACGGACACTGTCAGCAGCCCTTCGGGATGGAACTGTATGATACGATGTTCGCGGCCCTCAGGGATCTGGAGGCCGGAAACACAGCGGACGATATCGATTATGAATGGCGTACGTTTGTCAGCAGGGCACATCCCTACCAGCCGAACGACCGAAGGATCGTATATAAAGAGCAGCCGGTTTGTGATACACTCTGAGAAGAAGCCGTTCGGCACCATATTCATCGGCAGAAGGGGAACTATGAGAGGAGATACGATAAAAAGGGACGCCGTTCCTGTAAAAAAGAGCAGAAAGCTCCTGTTCCAGATCGGAATCCTCCTGGTTCCGCTCCTTTTTCTTATGCTCATGCTTGTTTCCCAGACAATGTACCGGAGTACTGTGGACGGATTCCTGCAGGGCCAGGATAATCTGATGGAGGATCGCCTGAATTTACTGTTTGAGTACGGGCTGAGCAGTTTTGATGAGACGGAAGCATGGCTCTATGATTACTGGGAATCGCATCCGGATGTCTTTGATTCTCCTCTGACTGCGGAAGAGGAAGAAGCGCTGTTTGATTACTATGCGAAAACGGATGCAGAAAATATATGGGATCCGGAATTTGTCCGAAACATGCCTGAGGAGCTCCAGCATTACAGTGCCAAGGAAAAAATGCATAATCTCCAGAATCTCCTCTTTCTTGACGGAGAAGAGCATGATTACGCAAAAGATCAGCAGAATCTGTACGATCTGTTCATCATGGATGTAAATGAACCTTATGAGGGGTTTCTGATAGCTTCCTACAGCAAACAGAACAACGCACTTACTCCCGGGGAAACCCTTGAATACTCTCTGTCTGCTCACCCTGCCCTCCGCTCGCTTCTCAGTAAGCCGTCGGATCGGATCGAATATGAGACATCGCACAACTTTCCGACACCGGGCTCCTATTATATCGCCTTCCGGCCTATCCTCTACAATGGAGAAGTCCGGGCCGTAGCCGGTCTTGTCTACAATCTGGAAGGACTCCGGAAATCCATGTCCCGTATCCTCCGGAGCTCATTCCTGGTTGGCATCGGCGGACTTGTCATCTCGATTCTTCTCCTTCTTTTCCTGCTCTACAGAAAAGCAATCCTTCCTGTCAAAAAGATACAGGAGAGCATACAGACTTATATCCAGACCGGAGACAGCGCAGCTGTATCAGACGGCCTGAGCAGTGTCAGATCGCGGAATGAGATCGGTATCCTGTCCGAAGATCTCTCGACTATGGTGCGTGCGATCGACCACTATACAGAGGAAAATGTCCATATGGCGGAAGAGCGGGAGAAGGTCGAAACAGAGCTCGCGCTGGCGGCCCGTATCCAGAACGCCATGCTTCCGAAAGATCCACCGGAACATGCGCTCTTTTCCCTGTCCGCTTTTATGACACCGGCAAAAGAGGTCGGTGGGGATTTTTACGATTACTATTACCTGGATGAAGACCATCTGGTCCTCACGATCGCCGATGTTTCGGGAAAGGGGATTCCGGCTGCCCTGTTCATGATGATGTGCAAGAACATGATCAAAAACTATGCCAAAGAAGGACTTCCCCCTTCGGAGATACTTGACCGGACCAACCGGAGCATCCTGGAAAACAGTCAGACCACCATGTTCCTGACAGTCTGGATCGGTATCTATGAGATATCATCCGGGCATATTACCGCCGCCAACGCAGGGCATGAGTATCCGATGCTCCGCAGCTCCGACGGCAGTTTCACGCTCTTCAAAGACAGGCACAGTATCGTTGCAGGCGGACTGGAGAATGCAGTTTTCCGCGAGTACGGCTTCGATCTGGAACCCGGCGGGACACTGTTCCTGTATACGGACGGTGCCGCCGAAGCGAGCAATTCGAAAGATGAATTCTTCGGAACAGAACGGATGCTCGCTGCGCTGAACCGTGAACCGGACAGTCCCCCGGAACAGCTGATCCGGAACATGAGATCCGCCATCGATCAGTTTGTCGGCGACATGCCGCAGTTTGACGATCTTACCATGCTGGCGATCCGGAGAACGCCCCCTGTCTGAACCGGTCATCCGTCTTCTGCAGCACCTGCCTGCTTGCATTTTCCGGCAGTTTGCAGTAAAGTATTGTTCAGGAAAAGATGCCGCGGTGCAGATCAGAACTACCTGATTTGCACCGCGGCATCTTTTTTATTCTTTTACTGCCGGATAAGAAGGTGATGACTGATGAATACGAACAACATGAATCTTAGAAAACTGATCAGGGATGTACTGTTCATGGCCATAGGAGCGACGCTAACCGCTGTCGCCACCAAGTATGTCTATGACCCCGCCGGCCTGGTGACAGGCGGCGTTTCGGGACTGTCCATCATCACGCGGTCTGTCGCCGCCAGATATTTCGGACGCGAGTTCCCGTTGTGGCTGAGCAGCCTCGTCTTCAACATCCCTGTCTTCCTGTATGCCATGAAGATGCTTGGATTCCGGCATATACTGCGAACCGGTTTTGTCTGGCTCCTCATGACGGCAGAACTGTTCTTCCTGCCCGAGATTACGTATATTCCCGACAATCTGCTGCTCGTTGCAATCTACGGCAGCATCCTGATGGGAGTGGGTTCCGGTCTCCTCCTTGCCGCACGTTCCACATCCGGCGGATCTGACATGCTGGGGGAGTCCCTGCACTGCCATCTCCGCAGTGTCAGTGTCGGAAGGCTGATTCAGATCATCGACGGCATCATCGTAGCCGCAGGACTGCTTACCTTCGGTATAGAGCATACACTGTACGCGATGATATCCGTCTATATCATGGGCAAGGTTCTTGACCTTGTGCTCAATCAGGGTAAGACGGCAAAGATGGCGACCATCATATCAGATGCGCCTGGTCCGATCGCCGCTGAGATCATGGCCACCCTGGACCGCGGCGTTACCGCGCTTCACGGAAACGGGATGTACACCGGCGATGATAAACGTGTCCTACTGTGCGTATGCTCCAACAAGGATCTCGTCTCAGTCAAGGATATCGTGAAAAAACATGATCCCAGGGCATTCTTTGTCGTGGGTGATGTCACCGAAGCAATGGGGGAAGGATTCTGGGAGGAATGGGACTGAGTCCGTTATTCTGACTCGTCCCAGTCTTCTTCTCCATCTTCCGCCATATCTGCATCATAGACGGCATCATCTTCCTCTTCATCTTCCGTATTATCTTCACCGAGATCACGGTAATAGATGCCGTTCATCGGAGACCGATCCCCGTCTTCTCCCTCCACTGAGACGATCAGAATGTTTTCTGCCTGGTCAAATGTGATGGTATAGTCGTCGTCTCCATGGTATACTGCGGTATTTCCGTCAACCGCCGCAGTACCGTCGATCCCGGATCCTCTGAACACAAAGGTTAACTGATTATCGTCCTCAAGCGTGATCCAGACTGTTTCGGTTCCGTCGCTCTTTACGTATTTGCCTGTAAACTCTTCCGTACCGTCTTCCCATGCGTCAGGTTCCGGGTTTTCCTGTTTCCCTGCTTCGGGTGAAGCAGAAGTCTGTGCCGTTGCGGCAGGAGCAGTCTGCTGAGCGGTCTGCGGAGTCTGAGTGGTTGTTCCGGGCACATTCTGTACGTTCTGCGCCGCCCCCGGCTGCGCGGCAGTTTCCTGCTGGACGCTGGCTGCGGTCTGAGGCGCTGCGGCAGCCTGCGTTTCGGACTGCGCCGTATTCTGTGCGCCTGCTCCTGCGACGACATTTCCGGATGAATTCGTTCCTGTATTCCCTGTACCGGCGGCGGCATTCTGTGTGCTGCTGTCTGACCTGGAGCAGCCGATCAGCAGTCCGGCAGAAAGCGTCAGCGCTGCTGCCGTCGCCATGTATTTCCTCATCTGACAGGTATTTCTCATAATTGAATTACCTCCCTGTATCTTTTACCTGATATGCAGGATCATGATACCATGGAGGTATGAATTATGCGCCAAAAGTTTCATTAAGATTTTCTTCCGAAATTCCTTGTGGTACATATTCCCTTGTCCAGTCAAGTGGCTGGAGCCTGCCGTTCCTTATACAGTCCGGCATCGGATTATGCATACATTCCGCCCGGCGGTGGTATTCCAGCAGACTTCGCCCGGCCTGTGTGTCCCGCCGCTGCAGTACGCGCATTACCGCTTCCGCGTCCACCATCGGCCAGCAGTAGCGTCCCCGGTAGCTGCTGAAACTTGTCCACCAGTAATCTCCTGCTGAGAGGGCATATCCTTCCGAAGACGGGGTCAGATGAATATACCTCAGCACATCGATCGCATCACGCTCCCCTTCGATCCGGATGATGCATGCTCTGACAGATGTTCCGGGCGGCATCACATCATACTCGCCAATCTGTTCCGTCCTGCTGATATATCGTTCCAGCAGAGTCGCCAGCATGTGACGGATGGTTGAACCTTTTACTCTCAGTCCGCCTGCAAGCAGCCGTACTCTGTCATTCAGAATACAGAATGCATACAGCTCAAAGTCAAACAGTTTCCTGACCCCCTCGAGCGCAGTCAGAAGAATGCGTTTATCCCACTCATTTGCAAATACTTCCGATGAGACCAGCATCTCTGCATAATAGATCTCTTTTGCCCCTTTCCCGGGCAGTTTCCTTATTTCATTCAATTTATTCTCCCTCCTGATTTACTGTTTCTGTCCTGTCAGATCTGGAATTTCCGCATGCCGACGCTCCCCGCAGACATGCTGCAAGACATATCGTATCATCCATGCAGGCACAGGTAAACTATGTAAATGCACAATATTACGATGCTTTTTTAGTGAATTTGGAGATGTGAGATACAGTATCATAACAAAAGAGACAGCACAGGCTGTCTCTTTTGTTAAGGCATTGTTATATTGCACATTCCGGTACGCGTTTTATTGCTGCGTATGGATCAGTATTCATCCTGCAATTGCCGTACCGTCCGTCTTATACTGGCTGAAACTCAGTCCGAATTCCGAACTGAGGCTGTCGATCGTCTGCATGATCGCATCTGCCTCATCTCCTGTCACCGGCATCGGCTGATAGTTATTAATGGTATAGTCGCTGCTGACCCTGCACGGAATGATGCTGATATCATCCTCGGATTCCAGTCCGTCCGGAGTAAAGGTAAATGTCTGCTGCCAGATCATGGAATCATAGGAGTGCGGATATGCATTTCCGCCGAAGCAGAAATTGGCCAGGCCGTATACGATATATCTTCCGTTATATTTTTCGATCGGCAGGATCATATGGGCATGGGTCCCCACGACCAGATCCGCTCCTGCGTCGATCGCGGCATGTGACAGCTGTCTCTCGAAATCATCCAGAGTCGTTACCAGTTCGACTCCCCAGTGGAAGTGCATGATGACCAGGTCTGCCCCGTTTGCCTTGGCTTCCGCGACTGTGTTCTTCACCTGATCCATGCTCTCAAGACCGTTTTCAAGCGCGTAGATGCCGATAAACGCTGTTTTTACTCCGTTGAGATCCATGTACGCGATATCATCACCTTCACACCATTTGACTCCGGCCGCTTCCAGCGCATTCTTTGTGTCGGTATGGCTCTGCTCGCCGTAATCACTGCTGTGGTTGTTGGCAAGTGTCACCACTTCCACACTGCCGTCGGCCAGGATCTCTGCGAAGGACGGATCGCCCTTGAACGCAAACGGTTTATCCTTCCGCTCATCGGAAGTTGTAAGTGTTCCCTCAAAATTCGCGAACGTGGCGTCATCCTGACTCAGGATAGTCCTCACCTTTTCGAAGAAATAACTGTTGCCGTACATTGCCTGATAGGCATTGAAACTGGTATTGCTGCTGAGGTTTATGTCCGTTCCGAACGTGCAGTCGCCGACTGCGGAGATCGTCACGCTGCGGTCTTTCTTGACAGATACCGACGCCGTGACCGGGCTGAGGCCGTCTGCCGAAGCTGTGATCTTCGTATCACCCTCACTGATACCGGTCAGGGTATTGCCGTTAACCTTCGCGATCTTATCATTTTCAACCTCAAACTTCAGGTTATTTACAAACGCGTTCGCAGGTTCCGTAATGATCTCCAGGTCTGTCTCGGAACCCGGGAAGATTCCGTACCTGTTCTGTGAGAATGCTATGGACTCAGCCGGCGTCATCGCCGCAATGACCGGGGTCGAACTGTTCCCGGCTTCGTCAACCGCATAGTAGGAAAGGACCTCGTCCGGGTCTGCCGGGATCGGCTCTGTGTATTCTTCATACATCGGCACATTGGACAGTACATCATTTCTCCCGACATAGATCGCTTTTACGCCTGTCTCTTTATCTTCCGCGCTCAGTTCGATCATCCCGTCCTTCTCGGATACAGTGACCACCGGAGGCGCGGAATCCACATAGGCGAGCGTGATGTCCGCACTGCGGACCTTATCGGTAGAAACTACCATCACTTCCAGGGCACCTGTTGTTGCATGGTAGTCCAGGTCTACTGTTCTTCCCTGCTCGATATTCACATTCTCACCGTTGATCGTAACCGACTGGATCGTCTCCGGCGCTTTTACGCGCAGTGAGATGTCCCCTTCCGGCGTAAACTCATCCGGCTGGGAAAGAATCTGCAGGGAGAGTCCCTCATCTTCCCGGATCACAGCACGCCGCCTGCTCTGCAGACGGGGCAGGATCAGTGCGAGAGCCCCGATTGCCAGGATCAGCAGCAGCGCGGCAGCCAGCCCGATCAGGAGCGCTCTCCTGTGCTGCACCGCATAGTCCCTGATCCTCTGCCAGGTTTCATGCGGGCCCTCTTCCTTCGGAACTGTCGTTTCAGGCACTTCACCCTCGGCCTTCTGCTCATTTTTCCGGCTGAACAGGCGCTTCCTTCCGCCGGATTTCTCCGGCGGCGCAGTCTTTTTCCCTGACAGCAGCCTGCCGGCCCGGATCCTGGGAAGCGGTCCGGTAGAACCGGTATCCAGCGGGATCACCTCCGCTTCCTTGCGGTTCGTCTTCTCTTCCAGGTCGATGACCTCTATGCTCTTCTCCGGGACTGCTTCTCCCTCCGGCTGCGTTTCTGGTTTTTCCGCGACACGGTCTGCATAATCCGCCGTATCATAACCTGCCGGTTCCCCGGGCAGCGTTTCATTTACCGTACCCGAACCTTCTGCTACTGTATCAGGTTTCTGTGCGTCATAACTGAAACTCAGGTCGTCCGGTACTCCCTGGTCTGCCTCTTCCTGATCCGCCTCTTCCTGAGACGGCTCCGCGCCGGCTGCAGCGGCCGGTTCGCTTTTCCGGATTCTTCCCGCGGCCGGTTTCTTCGGGATCCTTCTCCTTTTCAGGTTGTATCGCGGAGGCTCTTCCATACGCCGCTTCCACTCTTCATCCGGGTCAGACTCTTCATCAGCGGGGCTTTCCTCCTCCGCTTCGCCGGCATCGATACCGGTATCCTCCTCCGTTTCTTCGGCGGTTTCTTTCCTTTTTCCGAAAAAGCGGAAGCCTGTTTTCTTTTTCTCCCCGTTTCCCTCTTCCTCAGAAGGTATGTCTTCTTCCGGAGCCGCAGCGGTATCTTCCTTATTCTCATCCGCTTCCGAAGCGTCCGCCTCTTCTCCGGCATCCTCTTTGGGGCCTCTCTCACGGAGACGCTCCGTCAGAGCCGCAAAACCGCCGGTGATTGCACCGAGAGCAGAGCGCAGCGGATTGCTGTCATCCGGAATAATACCTTCCCGGAATTCATCCGAATCGGGCATGTAGTCCGGATCCTCTTCTTCAGGCTCTTCATCTTCGTAAAGATCATCACTGCTCAGGCGCGGTCTCTCATACTCCCAGTTGAGGTCAAGATCATCTATGTTCTCGCCGGCTTCTTCTCCCGGATCGTCCATCGAAGACGCATACAGATCCTGCTCAAGATCCGGTGAGAAACCGGACTTCGCCTGCTGTTTTGCTTCCTCGACGACCTCCTGGGCCATTCGTTCCGCTTCAAGACGCCTTGCCTCTTCTGCAGCTCTGGCCTTCTCCTCTTCCTCGAGTTTTCTCCTGGCCTCTTCCGCCTCGGCTCTCTCCTTCGCCTTCCTGCGGCGTGCCGCTTCCTGGGGGGTGTCGAAATGTATCTTCACCA
>CADCOU010000103.1 GCA_902803155.1 uncultured Lachnospiraceae bacterium
ATCAAGGCCTTCACAGAGGCTGAGGCTTATCCGGGACCGTCGATCGTGCTCTGCTACGCACCGTGCATCAACCACGGCATCAAGAAGGGCATGGCAAAGGCACAGACCGAAGAGCAGCTGGCTGTCGAGGCAGGCTACTGGCATCTGTTCCGCTACAATCCGGCACTCAAGGCCGAGGGCAAGAATCCGTTCACACTGGATTCCAAGGCTCCGACCGGAGTATATGAAGAGTTCCTTGACGGTGAAGTCCGTTACAACTCCCTCAAGAGAGCGAATCCGGAGCGTGCGGCGAAGCTGTGGGCGAAGAACAAGGCTGAGGCTGAGGAACGTTACGCATACCTCAATAAGCTGGTCAAGCTCTATGCGACAGAGGAGTAAGTAAGCTCTGTCACAGGATACTGCTTCCACAGTAAAGTTTTTAATAACTCCATAAAGAAGTAACCGGACTGCCGTCCTGCATTTCAGGACGGCAGTCTTTTTGTGTTTCAGACTGACAACAGGAAAGCCTGGCGGGAAAGAAGTCTTGACTGATCCGTACTGATTTGATAAGGTTTAAACAAGATTACAAAGTAAAAGAAGACATATGTATCCATTTCAGGAAATCATAAATTTATAGAGAGGATTGAATATGAAGAAAGAGAAACACAGGATCATGAGAAGGCTTGCATCCCTGATGCTGGCGATGGCTGTTACAGCAGTGCTCCTTCCGTCTCCGGCGGAATATCTGTATGCAGAAGCCAGCGACGGGGCTTATCTGGAAGAGAGTGGCTCCACACTGCCGGAACCGGCAGATTCCGGAGCAGTTGCAGAAGGTGCGGAAACCGGATCCGGCGAGGATATGCTGTCAGCACTGCCGGGAGATGAGACAGCCGGACTGCAGGAAGATATCGGCGTGGATACGATACCGGAAGAGAACAATGCTGAAGGACTACAGGAATTCCCGGCAGTGATCGATGATCCCGCAGATACCGGGACTCTTGAGCAGGATGGTATCGTCGCGATCGAGGAGGATGAAGATGCGGCTGACGGGGACGGGGATGTCCTGACTGCTGCCGGCGAAGATATGATTGCGGCGGATGAGGAGGCTGATGAGCTTCAGGCTGCCGGAACAAAAACCGCTGCTCCTGTCGATCCGGGTCTCAGCGGAGGAAACACGGAACATATCGACATCCCTGTTTTGTTCGAGAAGATGGGGGTTTCTTCCGATGTTCCTTCCGCGGGAACGGGCGATGAGCTTTTCGCGGCAGATTCAATCAACTATAAAACAAAGGGCAATATCCCGTCCAGTTATCACAATCTGACGATAACACAAAGCGGAACTACTGTTAAGGTGACAGGTACTGTGGCCCAGCCATGGAGTCTTGCATATCTGTACGTGGATGGCACAGAGGTTGCCAGTCTGTCCGGGCAGTCCGTGAACAGCACCATCAATATGAACAATTACGCAACAGGGTATCATACGGTAGCCCTGGGGGTTCTCAACTACACTGATAAGATTGCGGATATCATCGGAAAAAAATATATAGTCAGTAATACCATCACCGCAAAACCCGGATACAACGGAGTGTTCGAGGTTTATTCGAATTATCTGAATTACTTCCCCTATGACATGGCCGGCAACAATGCCGCCGGGAATCTGTATATGGAATACATTCCAAGTGGCGGCAAGACCTGGGCCCGTTCCGGTTATATGAAACGCAACAGTATCAAGCTGTATATCCAGCAGTCATATTCCATTAAAGGTCTGAGACCGAACACGGTGTATCACACCCGGATCCGTTATGGCACATATGCGACGTACTCCACGGGCTGGGGAGGAGACGGCAAGAGTTATTTCTTCGGGGGACCGGTACGGAATACTACCATGATCAAAACCGGTGTCGCTTCAAAGCCTGCGATTAAGTCGGTACAGGTGAAGGCTGTGAACATCAAGTACCATAAAGTCAGACATCCCGGCTATTACAATTATGTGGGCGGAACGCTGTTCTGGCACAGTGCATATACAGAAAAGTTCTATACATGCAATGTCAAGATCACCGTCAAGCTGAAGAAGAAACCGGGAACAAAAGGCCTGTGGATCAACGGCAAGTTTGTGCAGGGGAACAAGAAGACGTACACTGCGAAGTTTACGCCATATCCGAATTATTATGCAAAGAGGCCGCGCGGACGCTATAAATATCTGGTCAGTATCTGCACGGGTCAGGATGCCAAATGGGGCGGCTACTCACCGCTCTATCAGAAGAATAAGAAATACTCATGATATTCTCTGAGTACCGGAGCGGGATGCTCCGGTACCGGGGGACAGAGCAGACCCAGACGGGCTGTGAAGATGGAGACAGATCATTCCATCCTTCACAGCCCTTTATTTATAGCCGAATATGGTTGCCTGCGGCCGGAACATGATGATAGTTACACAGAGATACCAGGTATGATATAATACCCGACAGACCGGTCCGGAGACATGCCGGATGTCCGGGACCGCGTGAAGGGGAGAGGGGGATACCGATGGCACGCAGACCTAAAAAATCATCATTTGGCAGCAACCTGTTCTGGGCATTGATGATCGCGCTGTTTATTATCAGTTTTGCAGTGGTTTTTGTTCTGTACTGCAGACCGCTCTATTACCTTGACATCCGTCTTCTGAAGCTGGATGCCGCATCCGGAGTACCGGCTTCCGCAATCCGGAAGGATTATGACAGCATCGTTCACTACCTGTGTTTCTGGAACCGGAAACCGCTGGCATTGGGCAGTTTTGCCATGAGTGAACAGGGGAGGATTCATTTTGCTGACTGCAAGAGGATTTTTGACGCAGTACAGATCTTGTGCATCGTAACAGGTATCTTCACAGTCATCAGCTTTGTTCTTCATAAGCATGGGGGGAATGCGAGGTACCTGCGCCTTGCGGGGATCCTTACCATCGCGATTCCGGCTGTGCTCGGCATCCTGGCCGTATGGAGATGGGACCTGGTTTTCACGACATTTCATAAGCTCCTGTTCCGCAATGATTACTGGCTGTTTGACTCGGCGCGGGATCCCATTATCCTGGTCCTTCCGGACGCGTTTTTCTTTCAGTGCGCGATCGTGATCTTTGCGCTCATTCTTCTGGGAGGAATCATCTGCCTGTCCAGGGCATTCCGAAGGAAGCGGCGTGTGGCGGCATGGAGAGCAGGTATGAGATGAATTACACGAGGAGAAGAATATACATGGAACTTCAGAATCTGAAAGCATATACCCTGATCGAAAAGAAGGATCTTGCCGATATCGGCTCAACCGGGTATCTGCTGAAACATAACAGAACACAGGCCCGTATCATGCTCATCGAGAATGAAGATGACAATAAGGTCTTCAACATCGCGTTCAGGACGACGCCGACCGATTCGACAGGGGTGCCCCATATCATAGAGCATTCGGTGCTGTGCGGGTCGAAGGAGTATCCTTCCAAGGATCCGTTCGTGGAACTGGTGAAGGGATCTATGAATACGTTTCTGAATGCCATGACTTATCCGGATAAGACCATGTATCCGGTCGCAAGCTGTAACGACCAGGATTTTAAGAATCTGATGGATGTCTATCTGGATGCGGTGTTCTATCCGAACATCTACCGCAATGAGCAGATCTGCCGGCAGGAGGGCTGGAGCTACCAGCTGGAAAATGAAGATGATCCGGTGGTGATCAACGGAGTTGTCTACAATGAGATGAAAGGCGCCTATTCTTCTCCGGATGATGTGCTGGAGCGAAAGGTCATGAATTCCCTGTTTCCGGATACGATGTACGGAGTGGATTCCGGAGGCGATCCGGAGCATATTCCGGATCTGAACTATGAGCAGTTCCTTGATTTCCACAGAAGATATTATCATCCGTCCAACTCCTACATTTATCTGTACGGAAAGATGGATTTTGAAGAGCGCCTGGAGTATCTGGACAGAGAATACCTCAGTGCGTTTGAGAAGGTCGACGGGGAGTTCGGAGCGAACGGGCCCGTGTATTCTGAAGTCGGCCTGCAGAAACCTTTCGATGCGCCTGCCGAGGCCGAGATCGCTTATCCGATCGGAGAAAATGATCCGATGGAGGACAATACGTATCTGACCTGGAATGTCGTCGTGGGTGAGAGCAGCGATACCAGGCTGTCCAATGCGTTTGCAGTCCTGAATTATGTTCTGCTGGAATCACCCGGCGCTCCGCTCAAAATGGCGCTACTTGACGCCGGCATCGGGAAGGATGTTTACGGCTCCTATGATTCCGGTATTCGTCAGCCGGTCTTTTTCGTGACAGCGAAGAATGCGAACCGGGAGGATGCGGGAAGATTCAGGGAAACGGTCTGCAGTACGCTGGAGAAGCTCTGCAGGGATGGGCTGAACAGAAAAGCGCTGGAAGCGGCAGTCAACACGATGGAGTTCCGTTACCGGGAAGCGGATTACGGCGGATATCCGAAGGGACTGATCTATTCCCTGGATGTTTTTGACAGCTGGCTGTACAGGGATGACCAGCCGTTTGACTATCTGCTGCAGCTGGATGATTACAGGTTCCTGAGGGAGCAGATCGGAACCGGATATTACGAGGATCTGATCCGGACTTATATCCTGGAGAATCCCCATGCTTCTCTCCTGACAGCCGTCCCGAAGAAGGGGATGGTCCGCGCTTCGGAGGAGGAGACGGCAGGGAAGCTTGCCGCGTGGAAGGATACCCTTACGGAGGACGCTGTCAGGGAGCTGATCAGGCAGACGAGGGAACTGCGTGCATTCCAGGAGACTGCTTCCACGCCGGAAGAACTGGAAAAGATCCCGATGCTGAGGAGAGAGGATCTCAGGAAGGAAGTCCGCCCGTTCAGCAATACCGAGTATGTGAAAGACGGAGTGAAGCTTATCCACCATGAAGCGCAGACGAACGGGATCTCCTATATATCTCTGCTGCTGGATACATCACGCATTGCGCAGGAAGACTATCCGTATCTGGGGATCTTCCGCTCCATGCTGGGAGATGTGAATACGGAACACTATTCCTATGATGAGCTGGCAAATGAGATCGGACGCAGGACCGGCGGCATTGCTTCCGCTGTAACGGTCTTTCCGAACAATGAAGACAGCAGGAAGGTGAAAGCCGCACTGGTCATCCAGATCTCGACCCTTCCGTCCGAGATTGATTTCTCCCTGGATATGGCACGCGAGATCCTCTTCACGTCGAAACTTGATGATGAGAAGCGGCTCAGGGAGATCCTTCAGAAGGCAAAGAGCCGCCTGTATGCCCATCTCACCGGAGCCGGTCATCAGACAGCGCTGACGCGCGCGATGTCGTACTTCAGTGCGGAATCGCTGTTCACGGACTGCGTGAGCGGCGTTGGGTTCTACCAGACAGTGGCAGACCTGGAGAAGCATTTTGATGAGAAGAAGGGCTTCCTGATCGAAAAACTGAGAAGCATGCGGGAGACTCTTCTGAACCGTGACGGATTCCTCGTCAGCTTCACAGGCGACAGAGGTGAGACGGAGCGTATTCTTGACGGCGCGGCCTCCATTGCCCGCGGTATGCAGGGAGATCCTTCCGCTGAGGGCGGACAGATCCGCTCTGTCAGCGGGCTGGAATATGACCGGAAGAATGAAGGGCTGCTCACGCCGGCAAAGGTACAGTATGTGGCACTGGCCGGTACCTACAGGGATGCCGGACTGGAATACACCGGTGCGCTCAATGTGCTGCGTGTGATCCTGAATTATGACTATCTCTGGACAAATCTCAGAGTGATCGGCGGAGCATACGGATGCGGGGCTACATTTACAAGAAACGGTCCTGCTGCATTCTATTCCTACCGGGATCCGCACCTCAGGAATACACTTGCGGTCTATCGCAGGATCGCAGAGTTCCTGAAAGAGTTTACGGCAGACGAGAGGGATATGACGAAATACGTCATCGGTACGGTCTCCGGGCTGGATACCCCTCTGACGCCGAGGATGTCCGGCGTACGGGATCTGACTGCGTATATGAGCGGAATGACGGAGGAGATGGCGCAGGCAACCCGTGACCAGATTCTGAATGCTTCACAGGAAGACATCCGGGCACTGGCGCCTTATGTGGAGGCAATCCTCTCAGAGGAAGCTCTCTGCGTGGTCGGGAACGAAGAGAAGATACAGGCGGAGAAAGAGATCTTCGGATCGGTCATTTCACTGTAATAACAGGAAGCGGAGGCAAATGGAGAAATCATTCAAGTCGGGATTTGTCGGTATCGTCGGACGGCCGAATGTGGGGAAGTCCACACTTATGAACCACCTGATCGGTCAGAAGATTGCCATAACCAGCGGTAAGCCGCAGACGACACGCAATCAGATCCGCACAGTCTACACTTCGGACGAAGGGCAGATCATTTTCCTGGATACCCCCGGAATCCACAAGGCGGAAAACAAACTTGGGGAATACATGGATGATGTGGCGCTTGAGACACTCGCCCAGGTCGACGTGATCCTGTGGCTGGTAGAACCGTCTGCTTTCAGCGGGGCAGGAGAGAAGTTTATAGCTTCAAAACTGAAACTGACAAAGAAGCCGGTCATCCTGGTCATGAACAAGGTGGATACGGTTGATAAGAAAATGATCCCGGAATACATGGATCTGTATCGGAAACTATATCCCTTTGACGAGATCATTCCGGTCAGCGCCTTACGGAGCGTTAATACCGACAGTGTGCTGGAGGCAATCTTTGCGCATCTGCCGGAAGGACCGATGTATTACGATGAGGAAACGGTCACGGATCAGACGCAGCGGACGATAGCGGCGGAGATCATCCGTGAGAAGGCGCTCCGGTGTCTGAAGGAGGAAGTCCCGCACGGTATTGCCGTGGAGATCCAGTCCATGAAGGAGCGGCAGCGTCCTTCCGCTGGAGATTCTATCTGGGACATCGAGGCAGTGATCATTACAGAGAAGGATTCCCACAAAGGTATCATTATCGGCAAAGGCGGAGCGATGCTGAAACGGATCGGCACACAGTCCCGCATTGCCATAGAAGAGATGATGGATGCCAGAGTAAACCTGAAGCTTTTTGTCAAGGTCCGAAAGGACTGGAGGGACAATGCAGGGATCCTCAGGAGCCTCGGCTACGACCCGAAGAAAGTCTGAAGGAGAACAAACAGGGGTGAGCACAGGCGGGATTGAATTGAACGGTATGGTGCTGAAGACCGCACCGGCCGGGGAGTATGACAGGCGGATCGTCCTGCTGACCAGAGAGCGCGGAAAAATCACTGCCTTTGCGAGGGGAGCCCGCAAACCGGGAAGTGCACTGCTTGCCGCAACGGTACCTTTTGCGTTCGGGACCTTCCGCGTCTACGAGGGGAAGTCTGCCTATACCTGTGTATCGGCAGTGATCAGCAATTATTTTGAAGGGTTGAAAACGGACTACATAGGGGCCTGCTACGGGGCTTACTTCATGGAGTTTGCGGATTACTACGCACAGGAGAACCTGGACGGGACCGACATGCTGAACCTTCTCTATGCGGCCCTGCTGATGCTTGAGCGGAAGGAGATTCCGGACAGACTGGTACGGTATGCGTTTGAAGTGCGCCTGATGGTGCTGGGCGGGGAATTCCCGATGGATGTGACACAGGATGAGAACCTGCTGAAAGCATCAAGGCAGGCCTTTTACCATATGATCACAGCGCCGGTCGGGAGACTGTTTTCCTTCCAGATATCAGATGAAGCCATGGAAGAGATCGCGATCAGGCAGGATAAGATACGGGGCAGGTTTGTGGACCGTTCTTTCAGAAGCCTGGAGGTTCTGGACACACTGCTGCAGATTCAGTATAATCATTAGTTGTGAGTCACCCGAAGGCATTGAGAGACACCGGAGTGCAGGAGAGGTCGGCAGTATGAAAAAAAGCAGTTTCGCTATGGCAGCAGCGGTATCGGCCGCACTTCTGCTTACAGGCTGCAGCATGCTTGACCAGGTGATCGGGGTGGACAGCTGGAAGGAATGGACTCCCTCCCGGACTTCCCTGCAGGTGTACGGAGACGGTACGGTTACGGAGACGATCTTTGACAGGCTGGACCAGGACTGGTATACGGGCGATGAACTCCAGGATATGATCGCTCGTTCCATGAATGAATATAACGCCGAAAACGGGGCGGGTTCGCTCAATGTCACGGAGTACAGCGATGAGGGCGGAGAAGTCCGCGTGAAACTGGTGTATAAGACACCGGAAGACTATGTCCGCTACAACAATGTCGTTTTCTTCAGCGGTTCCATGCTGGAGGCGGAGATGGAGGGGTATCTTTTTACCGGACCGTTCAGCAGCGTCGAGGGGTCGGAGATCATGGCAAAGGATCTGGATGCTTCCGAACCGCTTGCGCACAAAGAGTACAGTGTAGTCGTATCAGACGGGCTGCACGCTGTACAGGTTCCGGGCAAGATCCGGTATGTCAGCTCGAACGGAACGGTCATCAACAGTCATGCGGCCGCCCCTGCGGGCATTTCCGCAGATACTGAGACCGAAGGAGACACAGTTTATCTTACAGGTGATCCGGGGAATGGAAGCGAGGTGTCCGACAGGGAACTGGACGCGTCCCTTCTCTATATCATATATGAAAAAGATCAGGATGCCGATCTTCTGCCGTCGGAACTGCAGAAGGAATAGGGAACCGGTTATTTCAGATCCCATGGCACCAGGACAGGAGGAGCAGTATTATGGAAAAATCAATGGAGAAAATAGTTGCGCTCGCAAAGAACAGGGGGTTTGTATACCCGGGTTCCGAGATCTACGGCGGACTGGCAAACACATGGGATTACGGCAATCTCGGTGTGGAACTGAAGAACAATGTCAAGAGGGCGTGGTGGCAGAAATTCGTCCAGGAGAGTCCGTACAATGTCGGAGTTGACTGTGCGATCCTGATGAACACACAGACCTGGGTCGCTTCCGGACATGTAGGCGGCTTTTCTGATCCGCTGATGGACTGCAGGGAGTGCCATGAGAGATTCCGCGCGGATCAGCTGATTGAGAACTTCTGCAAAGAGAAGGGGATCACGCTGGATAAGAGCGTGGACGCGATGAGCCATGAGGAGATGAAGGCGTTTGTCGATGACAACAACATCCCCTGCCCGTCCTGCGGCAAGCATAACTTTACTGATATCCGTCAGTTCAACCTGATGTTCAAGACCTTCCAGGGCGTCACCGAAGACGCGAAGAACACGGTGTATCTCCGTCCGGAGACCGCGCAGGGTATCTTCGTAAACTTCAAGAATGTCCAGAGAACCTCCAGAAAGAAGGTTCCGTTCGGCATCGGCCAGATCGGAAAATCATTCCGGAATGAGATCACGCCGGGCAACTTTACGTTCCGTACCCGTGAGTTTGAGCAGATGGAACTGGAATTCTTCTGCAAACCGGGAACTGATCTGGAGTGGTTCGACTACTGGAGAACTTTCTGCAGGAACTGGCTGCTGTCTCTCGGTATCAAGGAGGAGGAACTCAGGGCCCGTGACCACGATCCGGCAGAGCTTGCGTTCTATTCCAAGGGAACGACTGACCTGGAATTCCTGTTCCCGTTCGGATGGGGCGAACTGTGGGGCATCGCAGACCGTACCGACTATGACCTGACGCAGCACCAGAACACTTCCGGCCAGGATATGAGTTATTTCGACGACACTTCCAACGAGAAGTATATCCCCTATGTCATCGAACCGTCGCTCGGCGCTGACCGTGTGGTGCTTGCTTTCCTCTGCGCAGCATATGATGAGGAAGTCCTGGATGCGGAGAAGAATGACGTCCGCACCGTCATGCGCTTCCATCCGGCTCTCGCCCCGGTCAAGATCGGCGTGCTGCCGCTCTCCAAGAAGCTCTCCGAGCCGGCAGAGAAGATCTGGGCGCAGCTGTCAAAGAAGTACAACTGTGAGTTTGACGACAGAGGCGCGATCGGTAAGCGATACAGAAGAGAGGACGAGATCGGTACGCCGTACTGTGTCACCTACGACTTTGATTCCGAGACCGACGGCTGCGTAACGATCCGTGAGCGCGATTCCATGGAACAGGTACGCGTGAAGATCGATGAACTGGATGCGTGGTTTGACGGTAAGTTCAGTTTCTGAGTATAAACAGAACAGGGAAAATGAATAGATAAGATGATGATCCCGGGAGACCTCAGAAGGTACTCCCGGGATTATTTCCGGAGAAAATGTCTGAGGTTGCAGCCTGGTCCGGGAAACCGTGTGCAGCGGGATGAATAAAACTCCGATCACAATGTCCGGGGAGCCGGAGAACACGCAGACTGAGTTATAGACAAATAAAGACCGAATCGATATAATATATTAGTTAAAGAATCTTAGTATGAAGATCCTTAAAAACAGCACACTTACAGGAGGAATCGGTATGGCAACAAAGTATGTTTACATGTTCACTGAGGGCAATGCAAGCATGCGGAACCTGCTTGGCGGAAAAGGCGCCGGACTGGCTGAAATGACAGGGCTCGGACTTCCGGTCCCGCAGGGTTTCACGATTACAACGGAAGCTTGCACCAAGTATTATGAAGACGGACGCCGCATCAACGATGAGATCATGGAGCAGATCTATGAAGGAATCGACAAGATGGAAGGGATTACCGGAAAGAAGTTCGGAGACCGGGAGAACCCGCTGCTTGTCTCCGTCCGCTCCGGTGCGCGCGCATCCATGCCGGGCATGATGGATACCATCCTGAACCTCGGACTGAACGAGGATGTTGTCAATACACTGTCCGAGAAGAGCGGAAACCCGCGCTGGGCATGGGACTGCTACCGCAGATTCATCCAGATGTTCTCTGATGTCGTCATGGAAGTCGGCAAGAAATACTTCGAAGAACTCATCGATGCCATGAAGGCAAGGAAGGGCGTTACGCAGGACATCGAACTCGATGCGGATGACCTGAAGACCCTTGCAAACCAGTTCAAGGATGAATACAAGGCGAAACTCGGAAGGGACTTCCCGAACGATCCGAAAGAACAGCTGGTCGAGGCGATCAAAGCTGTCTTCCGTTCCTGGGACAACCCGCGTGCAAACGTCTACCGCCGTGACAACGATATCCCGTATTCCTGGGGAACCGCTGTAAATGTACAGATGATGGCATTCGGAAACATGGGCGAGACTTCCGGGACCGGCGTTGCATTTACCAGAGACCCGGCTACCGGCGAGAAGCACCTGATGGGCGAGTTCCTCCTGAACGCGCAGGGCGAGGATGTCGTCGCAGGTATCCGTACCCCGAATAAGATCGATCAGCTGAAGGATATGATGCCTGAGGTGTACGAGCAGTTCACGACCATCTGCAAGACTCTGGAAGATCATTACAGAGACATGCAGGATATGGAGTTTACGATCGAGGACAAGCATCTGTACATGCTCCAGACCAGAAACGGCAAGCGTACCGCCAAGGCTGCCCTGAAGATTGCATGCGACCTCGTGGACGAGGGCATGATTGATGAGAAGCAGGCCGTTCTCATGATCGATCCGAGAAATCTGGATACGCTGCTGCATCCGCAGTTTGACCCGGCTTACCTTGTACAGGCCACCCCGATCGCG
>CADCOU010000104.1 GCA_902803155.1 uncultured Lachnospiraceae bacterium
CAGGATCCGGTGGCGGCGCTCAGGAGCGAGTAAGAAAGGAATCAGACTGGTATGGAAATGCAGTACAGAGAAGACCGGTACGGAAATAAACTGTCCTGTCTGGGCTTCGGGTGCATGCGGCTTCCGCGAAGCGGCGGGCGCATCGACATGGAGGAGACGGAGAAGGAACTGCTCCGCGCGTATGAAGCCGGGATCAACTATTATGATACGGCTTATATCTATCCGGGCAGCGAGGCGGCGATCGGCGAGATCTTCGAGAAGCACGGGATCCGTGAGAAGATCCATATCGCGACGAAGCTGCCGCACTATATGATCCGCTCCGCCGAGGGGCTGGACAAGTATTTTGACGAGCATCTCAGGAGACTCAGGACAGATTACATCGACTATTACCTGATGCACATGCTGAATGACGTCTCGGCGTGGGAAAAACTGAAGGCGCTCGGCATAGAGGACTGGCTCCGAAAGAAGAAGGAATCGGGACAGATCCGCCAGATCGGCTTCTCCTATCACGGGAATTCCGATATGTTCTGCAGACTGATCGACGCATATGACTGGGACTTCTGCCAGATCCAGTACAACTACATGGACGAGCATTCCCAGGCCGGGAAAGAAGGCCTTCAGTACGCTCATTCGAAGGGGCTTCCGGTCGTCATCATGGAACCGCTCAGGGGCGGAAAGCTTGCAACCCGTCTGCCGGCGGAGGCGATCAGGACCATCCGCTCGCACAGCATACATCACAGTCCTGCAGGCTGGGGATTCCTCTGGCTCTGGAACCAGGAAGAAGTGACGGTCGTCCTGTCGGGAATGAACTCCATGGAGATGCTTGAGGAAAATATCCGGACAGCCTGCCACGGAACCCCCGGAATACTCCGGGAAGAGGACAGCGAGATGCTTCAGAAAGTGGCCGGGATCATCAATTCGAAGATGAAGGTCGGATGCACCGGTTGTCATTACTGCATGCCCTGTCCGCAGGGAGTGGACATCCCCGGAACATTCTCCGCATACAACCGCTGTTTCAGCGAGGATAAGGGGGAAGGCAGGAAGGAGTACCTCATGACGACCGCATTCCGGAAGAAGACCTCTTCCGCGTCGCAGTGCATCGAATGCGGGAAATGCGAGCGTCACTGTCCGCAGCATATACCGATCCGGGAAGAACTGAAGAATGCCCGGAAGATACTGGAAACACCGGTCTACCAGGCTGCAAAGAAGGGAGTGCAGATCCTGCACCTGTATGGGTGAGCACCAAAGACAGCACTGATTGATGTAGTATTACATAATAACGGAGAAACAAAAAACGGAGAAGGAGAAAAAAACATGGCAAAAAACGCAGAGAGCTTCAGCATTAACCACATCAAACATGAGGAACTGTACGAGGGAACCGGCATATCGGCTTCCGTGTACAATCTCATCATGGGCGGACTGGTACTGTACGGGATCGTGGTAAACATCATCCTGTGCGCAGTCGCGACAAATTACGTAGAGTCCATGAATCCGCTGGTCCTGATCATCGGGTACATCGTGCTGGTGCTCGGGGGAACCTTTATGATCCATCGCGCTAAGTCCAATGCGCTTCGCTTCATCGGATACAACATGATCGTGATCCCGCTCGGTCTGGTCCTGTCGCTGGTCGTCTCATCTTACGGCGGCATGCAGTCCGGCGTGGTGCAGCAGGCGTTCATCTATACCGCGATCATAACCGCTGTCATGGTCATGCTCAGCATCGCCTTCCCGGCATTCTTCAGCAAACTGGGTCCGATGCTCTTTGGGTGCCTCCTCGGTATGCTGCTTGCATATCTGGTGGTGTGGCTCATGAAGATGGATACGATCATGATCGCGTATTTCGGCGCGGCACTGTTCAGCCTGTACATCGGATATGATTTCTGGAGATCCCAGCAGTATCCGAGGACACTCGGAAATGCAATGATCTCGGCCTGTGAGATCTATCTGGACATCATCAACCTGTTCCTCCGCCTGCTCCGGATCCTCGGAAACAGCAAGAGCAGGAACTGACGGAATATGGTATTGTCTGAATCAACCGATTTCCAAACCCGGACGCCATATGCTCCGGGTAAAGGACAGCTATAGATGTGATTCATGTTTAAGGAGTAAGCTATGCAGATCTACGTTAACGGAAATGTTCCCTTTGACGGGAACGGCAGCAAGGACCGCCCGTTCAGGCGCATCAATGACGCAGCCCGGATCGC
>CADCOU010000105.1 GCA_902803155.1 uncultured Lachnospiraceae bacterium
GGACTTGAACCCACACGACTGCATTAGTCACTAGATCCTTAGTCTAGCTCGTCTGCCAATTCCGACACTTCCGCGAACGAATTGTATATTACCAAAACGGCCTGCTAATGTCAACATTTATTTACAGAGAAGATGCATTCTCCTCATTCTTTATACAGGTCAAATAAGCTCATCTGCTGCGACCGCTCCGGCAGTTCCCGGATGTACCGGAAACATTCCTCGGGATCCGACAGGATCCCGTTGTCCCGGCAGGTTTTGTGAAACACATCCATGAGATGCCTGCTGTCCGGGCTTGGGACCTCATACGCATTTCCGTATTGCCTGATATACCGCTCTTTCATTCCGGGAAAATGTCTGTCAAGTGCGGCATAGAAGTATTCCCTGTCTCCTTCCCGAAGAGTGAGTCCCATGTCAAAGCAGATGATCCCTTTTACACCGGTACGGACACATTCCTTCAGTATGGCTGTGATGTTCTCTTCCGTATCGTTGATAAACGGCAGGATGGGAGTCAGCCAGACAACGGTCGGTATCCCTCTCTCCTGCATCTTCTCCAGCACCTCGATCCGCCGCTTTGTGCTGCAGACGTTTGGTTCCAGGATCCCGCACAGGTCATCGTCATAAGTTGTAAGCGTCATCTGCACCACGCTTTTTGCATTCCGGTTGATCTCATCCAGCAGATCGATATCACGGAGGATCCTGTCTGATTTCGTCTGGACCGCAGCGCCGAATCCATACCTCAGGATGACTTCCAGGCACTTCCTGGTAAGGCACAGCTGCTCTTCACAGTGCATGTACGGATCAGACATGGAGCCGGTCCCGATCATGCATTTTTTCCGTTTCGATCTCAGTGCCTCCTCCAGCAGCTGCGGCGCGTTCTTCTTGACTTCGATATCCTCAAAAGGATGCGTGAACTGGTAACACCGGCTCCGGCTGTCGCAATAGATACAGCCGTGGGAACACCCGCGGTAGATATTCATTCCGTAATATCCTTTTCCGCCGGTCAGTATTCCTTTCGCGTCAACAAAATGCATCCTGTTTTTCCTTTATCTTCCGATTGATCGTATTCAGCACGTTCTTCTTGTTCCTGACCCAGTCCGGAGCAATCAGGAGATCTCCCGGCCCGTCGCCCGTCATACGGTGGATGACCATCTCCTCCGGGAGGATGCGTATGCTTTCCGCGACAATATCAGTATACTCTTCCAGTGAGAGTAGCGGAAAAGGTTTTTCCTCATACTGTCTTCCAAGCTCCGTGCCTTTCAGGACATTCAGCATCTGCAGCTTGATTCCGTCCGGTCCGGGAGAAAGATCCGCAAGATAACGGATCGTCTGCAGCATGTCTTCCCTGGTCTCTCCCGGCAGGCCGAAGATCACATGAACGATCACCTGGATTCCTGCACTTTTCAGCCGGTTCACCGCATCCTCAAAAACTGTAAGCGGATATCCTCTGTTCATCCTCTCTGCAGTCTCATCATGCATCGTCTGAAGTCCCAGTTCGATCCATACCGGTTTGACCTCATTCAGATCCCGCAGCATCTCAAGCACGTCACCGCCCAGACAGTCCGGCCTGGTCCCGATCGAGAGGATCGCGATGTCTTCCCTCCGGACCACCTTCTCATAGAGTTTTCTGAGAGTATCAACGTCTCCGTAGGTATTCGAGAATGACTGGAAATATGCGATGAAATGATCTGCCGAAGTCTTTTTCCGGATCCGGGCCTTAGCCTCCTCTATCTGCACATTGATGTCTCCTGCTACAGAAGCAAACTCCCCGGAACCGCCTTCTGAGCAAAATGAACATCCTCCGAATCCGACCTTTCCATCCCTGTTCGGGCAGGTGCATCCGGAAGTAAGAGAGATCTTGTAGACCTTCTCGCCATACTGCTGCTTTAAGATATCTGACAACTTACGCATCTTCAGTTCTCTGCAGAATTCTGATATTCACACAACTGATTCCTGTATCCCGCGTCACTTTCATTCCCCGGCGGAAGATCCTTCCCAGAGAAAAAGGCTGCCGCATCAGCCGATGCGGCAACCCTGTTATTCTCTATATCTGTTTTCAGCCGAGTTTGGCTTTTGCCATCTCTGCAAGATCAGCGAATCCGTTCGGATCGTTGACTGCCATGTCTGCCAGAACTTTCCTGTTCAGATCGATCTCAGCCATCTTCAGTCCATACATGAACCTGCTGTAGGAGAGGCCGTTGATCCTTGCCGCTGCGTTGATACGTGCGATCCAGAGCTGTCTGAACTGTCTCTTCCTCTGCTTGCGGCCTGCGTATGCGCTGGTCAGCGCACGCATGACGGACTGCTTTGCGATCCTGTACTGCTTGCTTCTTGCTCCTCTGTAGCCCTTTGCGAGCTTCAGAACTCTGTTATGCTTTTTCCTGGCATTCAAGCCACCTTTAATTCTTGCC
>CADCOU010000106.1 GCA_902803155.1 uncultured Lachnospiraceae bacterium
CTTAGCTTCCTTCAGTCCAAGACCGGTAGCTTCACGGACAACCTTGATGACCTTAACCTTGTTCGGGCCAACCTCAGTCAGCTCAACGTCGAACTCGGTCTTCTCTTCTGCTTCTTCTGCAGCTGCTGCAGGACCTGCAACAACAACGCCCGCTGCTGCGGATACGCCAAACTCTTCCTCACAAGCCTTGACCAGCTCGTTCAGTTCCATAACGCTCAGTTCTTTGATAGCTTCGATAAACTCGGCAGTAGTAAGTTTTGCCATGATATGTTTCCTCCTGTATTATTTGGATATTCTTTCGATAAATGAATAATGTCTGCAGGACTCTGTCCTGCCATCCTCTTTATGAGGATCACTCTGCCGCCGGAGCTTCTTCAGCTGCGGGTGCGGCTTCTTCTGCCGGAGCGGCTGCCGCGGCTGCTGCCGGGTCCTTCTCGGCGACCTGCTTGATGACTCTCGCGAAGTTAGCGACCGGACTCTGCATAGAGCCAAACAGTCTTCCGAGAAGTACTTCTCTGCCCGGAACATCGGCCAGTGCTTCTACCTGCTTGTCATCATAGAACTTACCCTCGATGATACCGCCTACCAGACGGATGGTCGGGTTTGCCTTGAAATGCTTCTTGATGATACGGGACGGTGCAGTTGCATCATCCTTGGAGATCGCGATCGCGTTCGCGCCGTGAAGATGAGCACACAGAGGCTCAAACTCCGTTCCCTTAAACGCGAAGTTCATCATCGTATTCTTGCAAACCTTGTACGTGATGCCGGCCTCGCGCAGCTCCTTACGGAGAGCGGTATCGCCTGCAACATTGATACCAAGATAGTTGACAAGAACGACAGCGTCAGCATCTTTCACGCTGGCAGCGATCTCTTCAACAATAGGCTGTTTCAGTTCCACTTTTGCCATAACCATTACCTCCTTATAGATTTTGTAATGACCGCAAAAGAGAAATAAAAAGCGCCTTCCCGCGAAAACACGGAAAGGCGCGAACATTCAAAGAATTCACACTTCCTCGGCAGGCGCTTCTCGCATTGTACCCTCTCGGGAACCTGCTGTCTTCGGCAGTCATCCTTGACAGACTACCACTCGGTACAAAAGATGTCAACACCTAAATGCTCTATATCCAGCATAAATGCTTTATCCCCGGCGTAAATGCTTTATTCCCTGTATAAATGCTTTATCCCTGTCACAATTAAGTTCTTCAGTACCCGATCTCTTTCAGGATCCTCTCTAACGTCTCCAGGTCTGCGATCGTGAACTCCGCTGTGACATGCGGCTTCTCTCCGTCCGTGATGCATCTGCCGAACTGCTCCACTTCCAGGCAGTAATTCTGCCGCACACTGACTGTCTTCTCTTCAGAGACTCCGCCTTTGATGACAGTGTAGGACATCTCGCCGCATCCGTTGAACGCACCGGTAGAGTGGATCGCCCCGTCCGTCCCCTCTACACGAAGCTGGTCGATCCTCTTATTTGCCTCGGTTTCAAGAACCATGCCGCAGTTCATCATGGCAACCGGACCGTCTTTGTATGTAAAGACTGCGCTGGTCAGGACATCGATCCCCTGCGGCGCGAATACTGCGGACGCCCGGATCTCATCCGGCGCTCTTCCCACCAGAGTGCTGATCATGGTGGAAGTATAGCAGCCGAGGTCATACGTACATCCGCCGCAGGTTTCCTTTCTCATCCGGATGTTGGAAATATCATAATCCGAGGTGATAAACTGAGACTCGATATACCTCAGTTCCCCGATCGTCCCGCTGTCGATCTCATTCTTAATGGCCGCCAGCCAGGGAGAATGCAGATATGCAAATGCCTCCATCAGCAGTACGCCGTTCTCCTGCGCCAGCCGGAACAGTTCTTCCGCTTCCGCTGCCGTCGGGCAGAGCGGCTTCTCACACAGTACATGCTTTCCGCTCCCGATCGCCTTCTTTACCCATTCATAGTGAAGCGTATTGGGCAGCGGGATATAGACAGCTTCCACAGACGGATCCTGCAGCAGTTCCTCATAGCTTCCGTAAGCCTTCTCAAAACCGAAGGTTTCCTGATACGCCTGCGCCTTCCGGATATCCCTTCCGGCGATGGCATACAGATTGCAGTTTTCCGCCAGCACCATCCCGGGGATGGTCTGTCCCTTCGCGATCCCGGCTGTTCCGATCACGCCCCAGTTCACCTTTTTCATAGCTTTCTCCTCTCAGATCTGAAAATCTCCTCAGGCCCTCATCCCTCCGCTGCGACCATGTTCTCTCTTGCGGAGATCCTTCCGCAGTTTTTGTAAAACCAGAATAACATCATATCCGTATATATTTAAGTTTAGCCGATTATCTGAAAGATTCAACAATATACATTTTTGTGCAGAAAAAACGTCCCTGTGCATATAGCACAGGGACGCCTGTTATAAGCGATTCTGCGTATGGAACTGTCGATACGATCGTGATCTGTTATCAGCCGAACTTGGCAGCGTTAAGCTTGATGCCAGGGCCCATGCTCGGGGCGATGACAACGCTCTTCAGGAAGGTTCCCTTCAGAGCCGCCGGCCTTGCCTTAACGATCGCTTCCATAAGCGTCTGGAAGTTGTCGATCAGCTGTTCCTCGGTAAAGGACGCCTTGCCGATCGGAACATGAATGATGTTGGACTTGTCGAGTCTGTACTCGATCTTACCTGCTTTGATATCGTTGACAGCCTTGGTCACGTCCATGGTGACGGTTCCGGCCTTCGGGTTCGGCATGAGGCCCTTCGGACCAAGCACACGGCCGAGACGGCCGACGACGCCCATCATATCCGGGGTTGCTACAACAACATCAAAATCGAGCCATCCCTCATTCTGGATCTTCGGAATGAGTTCCTCAGCGCCTACATAATCAGCGCCTGCTGCCTGAGCCTCGTCTGCCTTTGCATTCTTTGCAAATACGAGCACGCGGACAGTCTTGCCGGTGCCGTGCGGAAGGACAACAGCGCCGCGGATCTGCTGATCTGCATGACGTCCGTCGCATCCGGTACGGATGTGGGCTTCGATAGTCTCGTCAAATTTAGCAAATGCCGTCTTCTTTACGAGAGCGACAGCGTCTGCGGTCTCATAGAGCTGGGAGCGGTCGATCTGCTTCGCAGCTTCCTGATATTTCTTTCCTCTTTTCATGATATACCTCCTGGTGGTGATGGCGGGATACTTCCCTCCCACTTAATCAGCATGCACTCTACTCAATCCTCTACAACAATGCCCATGGAGCGCGCGGTTCCCGCGATCATGCTCATTGCCGCCTCGATGGAACCTGCGTTGAGGTCCGGCATCTTCATCTCTGCGATCTCACGGATCTTGTCTTTGGAGATCGTTGCGACCTTATCCTTGTTCGGAACGCCGGATGCCTTCTGCAGGTTGCATGCCTTCTTCAGAAGTACCGCTGCAGGCGGAGTCTTGGTGATGAAGCTGAAGGAACGGTCTGCATATACGGTAATGACTACCGGGATGATCAGGTCGCCCTTGTCAGCGGTCCTTGCGTTGAACTCCTTCGTGAACTGCACGATGTTGACACCGTGCTGGCCAAGAGCCGGTCCTACCGGGGGAGCCGGGGTGGCCTTGCCTGCA
>CADCOU010000107.1 GCA_902803155.1 uncultured Lachnospiraceae bacterium
ACAATGAACAGCGCAAGGCCATAGGCTTCGGCAGCCGCCTTTCCGTATTTCATCGTCGTGCCGAAGGCAGTATCGTAAATATTCCAGATAGCCGTCAGGCAGGATCTTTGCGGTCCACCTATAACACCGGTGCCTCCGCTGGTGGAGGTCCAGGAGGAGAACAAAACTTTCGGCTCATCGAAGAACTGGAAGCCCCAGATGATATTCATGACAATCAGGAACTCCCAAGTGGGACGCAGCAAAGGAAGCGTGATCCGGGAGAATTTCTTCCATCCATTGGCTCCATCCACTTCCGCGGCGTCATACAGTTCCCGGTCGATTCCGGTGATGGCCGCATTGAAGAAGACCATATGATAACCGGTATATTTCCAGCAGACCATCAATACCGTAGTGGCTCTCGCCCATCCAACCTTGCCAAGCCAGTCAATACCTTCTTTCACAACTCCAAGCGAGACAAGGATCTTGTTGATCATTCCTGCATTCCAGTCAAACAGCAGGGAGAACAGCACACCGATGGCAACAGAGATGGTAAGGTAAGGCAGGAACGTCACAACCTGGAAGAACTGCTTCCCTTTCAACAGCTTGCTGTTTAGTACGGCTGCCAGGGTGATACCACCTATCAGCTCGATCGGCATATCAGCCACCATGAAGATCATGGTGTTCTTGATCGAATTAAGGAAGTACGCATCCTTGGTAAAAATATTCACATAGTTCTTGAACCCGATGTATTTCATCTCCCCGAATCCATCCCAGCTGTACAGACTGATCCGAAACGTATCGATCAGGGGATACAGATTAAAGGATATATAGACGATGAAGAAGGGAGCGACAAATACGAGCGGCCAGATCTTTCTTGCAGTCAGTCTTTTTTTTCGATTCATTTGCACTCCTTTTAGGGGGTCTGACCCCTATGCTAATTTTGTGGTTTAATTGTATTATATTTAGGGGGTCTGACCCCTTAAGCGAAAATCAAAAAGGGAGGGGGTTCCTCCCCCTCCCTGACTTAAAACCTGACTTTTTGTGAACGCTTTCTCAAGTGAGCCTGCGAACCTGGTTCAGAGGTTCACAGAGTATAAAACCAGTTCCTTACTCCAGTGTGTCGATCTTGTTGTAAAGCTCCTGAGAGAACATTTCTGCAGCTGCATCTGCATCAAGATCCTTGTCGCTGATCATTGCCTGGGTCACAAGGCTCCAGGTATCGAAGATGGTTGCATCATACTCAGAAATCGGGCGGACATTAATGTTCTCCATAGCCTTTACGAAGAGGATCTCACCGATATTCTGGTCGCCGAAGTTCTCGCTGTACAGCTGGTTGTAATTCTCGTCCTCGTACATTGCCGGGTTGGAGTCGTTCCAGTTTACAGTGTCATAAACCGTCTTGCAGCCTTCTTCACTGCTGAACCAGGTCAGGAATGCATAAGCTTCTTCTTTGTGAACAGCTTCTTTCGGGATACCCAGTGCAGATCCGCCCCAGCTGTAGCAGCCGCATGGCGGGATCATCAGTCCCCATCTGTCCACTCCATCCGGATCGTTGGGAGTGATGACGTAGTTGGGTGTCCAGGATGCGCACGGATAGAAGATATGAATGTCATCTGTGTAGGATGCAGAATATGCTGCAGAGGACTCATCCATGTTATCTACGATGCCTGCATCACGGAACCTTGCCATGACGTCGATCGTAGCCTTCGGGGATGTCATATCCAGAACATCATCTTCGATGATCGGGATCGGATTCTGGCCGTCCAGAACCTGTTTTACGCCCGTAAGACTTGCAAACATGAAGACCTTTCCATCGGATGCATCGCGTACCTCTTCACCTTTTGCCTGGAATGCATCCCAGTCCGGAAGCATAGCAGCCAGTTCATCAGGATCATCCGTTCCAAGATACTCTTTTGTAAGAGCTTTCTTGTAAGCCAGCGCTGCACTGGAGATATCCATCGGAATAAATACCAGCTCGCCTCTAGCGTTGGAGCACAGATTTACCTGATACGGGAAGATGTTGCTGATATCGAAATTATAAGGCTCATCAAGTAAATTCTCCCAGATATCCAGAGATGCCATGGTTCCTCTCTGGTTCACTTCAGAAGGAACAATATCGGGCATATCCAGACCAGATGCAAGTGTGGTCTGCAGTTTCTGGAAAGCTTCAGCCTGCTGAACGGTAACATAATTCAAGGTAACATTTGCGCCTGTTGCCTCGACATACTTGTCGAAGATCTTCTCGATATCTCCGGCATTCCAGCCCCAGATCGTAAGCTCGACCGGTTCCTCTGCGGATGCGGTCATTCCGACGACCAGGCAAGAGAGCATTGCTGATACAAGGATCGCTGTTAAGACTCGTTTCATGATTCCTCCTCCTGTTCTTTTGAAATTGATAAATCGCCTGTATTAATGGCTACAGACAGAGAATATCATCAAAAGTGTCAAGGAAACAATGAAATAAGTATATTTTTTGTGCAATAAGCATAGAATTGTTATGAGGGGTCAGACCCCTTGTATATACATGTACTGATAAGGGGTCAGACCCCTTGTATATACATGTACGGACAAGGGGTCTGACCCCTCATATATACATGTACGGACAAGTAGGTCAGACCCCTCGTGTATGAATCGTCGAGGGACGGTCTCCATGGTTCACGTTTTTCGTGTACTGGAGAGACCGTCCCTCAAAGTGAAAGGTATCATCCTTTTAAGTTAAGTATTCAGATATGCTTCATTTTCATCGATAACTACGCGCATGACTTCCGGCCCGGGCGCTCCTAGCGTATTGCGCTTCTCTACGCAGGTTTTCAGAGATATCGCTTCATAAATATCCTCGTCAAACAGATCACTCTCTTTGCGATACTCTTCCAGTGTCAGATCATCCAGCGCGATCCCTTTATCGATGCAGGCAAGCACCAGCCGTCCGATCACGCCGTGTGCATCTCGGAAGGGCATTCCCTTCTTTACCAGATAGTCAGCCGCATCCGTGGCATTCGTAAATCCCTTCTTCGCCGATGCTTCCATGACATCCCTGCGGAACTTCATGGTATCGATCATCCCTGTAAAAAGGCGGATGCATCCGTTAGCAGTGTCCAGTGCATCAAAGACGAGTTCCTTGTCCTCCTGCATATCCTTGTTGTAAGCAAGAGGCAGTCCTTTCATGGTCGTAAGCAGCTGCATGAGCGCCCCGTAAACACGCCCGGTCTTTCCGCGGACCAGCTCGGCGATATCCGGATTTTTCTTCTGCGGCATGATGCTGCTTCCGGTGCTGTAGCTGTCATCCAGTTCTACGAACCGGTATTCGTTGGAATTCCAAAGGATGATCTCCTCTGAGAACCGGGAAAGATGCATCATGATGATGGAAAGCGCGGACAGGTACTCCAGCAGATAATCTCTGTCGGATACAGAGTCCATGCTGTTCCTGGTCGGTGCGGTAAACTCCAGAAGGCTTGCGGTCAGATTTCGATCAAGCGGGTAGGTGGTTCCTGCGAGCGCCCCTGCCCCCAGCGGACAGTAATTCATCCTCTCCAGGCAGTCTGCCAGCCGCTCCCGATCCCTGCGGAACATCTCGAAGTATGCTCCAAAATGATGCGCCGCGGTCACAGGCTGGGCCTTCTGCAGATGAGTAAATCCGGGCATGAAGGTCTCGACGTTCTCCTTCATGATTCTGTGAATGACAAGCAGAAGAGCCTTCAGGCCGGCATCCGTTTCACTGATCATGTCACGGATATAAAGGCGCATATCCAAAGCTACCTGGTCGTTGCGGCTTCTCCCTGTATGCAGCTTCTTGCCAACATCGCCGATTCGGTCGATCAGGTTGGCTTCCACAAAGCTGTGGATGTCCTCATATTCTTCTGTGATCTGAAGTGTGCCGTTCTCAACGTCTGCCTGAATCTGCTTTAATGCGGCGATGATCTGGTCGCGTTCCTCGTCTGTAAGGATTCCCGTAGATGCCAGCATAGTCACGTGAGCGATGCTGCCGCGGATATCCTGAGCATAGAA
>CADCOU010000108.1 GCA_902803155.1 uncultured Lachnospiraceae bacterium
CGTGGCGGAACTGGACAATGAGGAATATACTGCCGTATGGGAAGCAGCGCTGGATTATAACCGGAGGCTTGCAGAAGATCCGAATCCCTGGGCCATGTACGATGAGGATATCGATGACTATGAGCGACAGCTGAATGTGGATGGTACGGGAAACATGGGGTTCATCTCCATTCCACGGATTGACGTGAACCTGCCGGTTTATCACGGAACGAGCGACTCTGTACTGCAGACATCTATCGGCCATATTGATGGAACCTCCCTGCCGGCGGGCAGCGTGCATCCTGACGAGAATGATTACGACAAAGTGGAGTTTGCCTCACACAGCGTTCTCAGCGGTCACAGGGGACTTCCGAGCGCCAAGCTGTTCAGTGACCTGGACGCAATGGAGGTCGGGGATGTGTTCTACTTGACTGTCCTGGATCAGACACTGACCTATCAGGTGGACCAAATTACAGTTATCCTGCCGGAGGACAGCTCGGAACTGAGGCTGTTTCCGGGTAAGGACTACTGTACGCTGATGACCTGTACGCCGTATGGTATCAATACACACCGGCTGTTGGTACGGGGCATCCGGGTGGAAAACGACAAGAAACTGCTGGATGTGCGTGTGACGGCGGACGCCCTGAAGATTGAACCACTGTATGTGGTTCCTTTTATCGCAGGGCCGGTTTTGCTATTGATGATCCTGTGGGTTGTACTGTTTGCCGGCAGGAAAAAGAGGTCAAGATATTATTAAATCAAAAAACAATACAAATGCGCTCAAAAGCCGGAGATATCCGGCTTTTTTAGTACAAATTATTGACAAAAACAGGAAACGGATACATAATAAACATGGATAGGTATGTGATGTAACTAACCTTTTAAAAAGGTTGAAATATATACAAAAGAGGGCTTGTTTCATGAAGCGGAAGCGTGTTTTCCGGCGCACTGGAACAAAGAGGAGAATACTATCTTTCCTCTTTGCTTTCGTGTGGCTTTTTTACGCTTCCGGTATAACCTCATACGCAGAGGACAATATCATTTATTCCGAACCTGTTACTGCGCCAATCCAGACAATTGAAACATTGCAGCCTGAAGAGGCTGAAGTTGACCCTCTTGAACTGCCTGAAGCAGATGAAAAACCGGCGGAATCCGGCATTCTCCCGGAGGGTGAAACAACAGAGATAGAAACGGAACCGACAGCAGAAGAATCCGTTCCTGAAGGAACAGAGGAACTGCAGGAGGAGAACACCTGCGATGAGGAAACGCCGATCGCGGATGAAACTGCTGATAAAGCCGAACTAGCAGGAGACAGTGAAGCGATTCAGCCGGAAGAGAAGCCGGAAGAACAGCAGGACACAGCCGCCGGGGTTAGTGTAGCCGAAGAAGCCCCCACAGCTGGACCAGAACCGGAAAGAACCTGGTATGCCGGCAGCCTGACGGCTGAAACAGAAGGGTGTGCAGTCCGGATGGACTATCCGGCAGAAGCCCATATCGATGAAAATGCCATCCTTTCCCTGGAAACAGCGAAAGGCGCGGAGCTTTATACTGCCCTGAAATCTGCAGCCAGACTGATCCGGAATGAAGAAAACGAAACCTGGGAAAAGCAGGTAGCGGAAGAGAATAACCTGTTCTATATACTGAAACTGATCGATCCTGAAGGGAACGAAATCCTGCCGGCGGCAGGTATGAGCCTGATCTGTGAACAGATGAATATTCCGGACGATGTGACCTGTTTCCTTGCCGGCAGCAATGCCCGGATCCTGGAAGTGCAGGACGGGACGCTGTCCGTCAGCGATTACCGCATGGAGCCCTTTGGCTACGCGACCGTTGACCGGATCCAGATTGGAACCGTGACGCAGGAATTCCAGGCTGTTGATTACCTGGTGACGGCTGCGTACGGCCCGGAAGCCGGATTCCCGTCCGATACGGAGATGAAGGTGCGGGAGATTCTTCCGGATACGCCAGAATACGCGCTGTACAGCGGTATGACGGAAGAAACGCTGGGTGAGGAATGGAGCGAAATCACCCTGGAACGTTATTTTGATATCAGCTTTGTCAGCGACGGAAAAGAAGTGGAACCGCAGGCGAAAGTGGACGTACAGATTATCTTCAAAAACGTGATTGAACTCACAGAAGAGCATGACGTCCAGGCTGTGCACATTGAAAACAACGAGGCAAAGGTGATCGAATCCGAGACGGATTCCAACGAGGATGCGGCCAAACGGAGTGGGGAAGTCATCGACACAGTGGCTTTTACATCGGACAGTTTCTCGGTATTTGGTGTGGTCCAGCGCACGAAGATTGTGCAGAAAGTTCTGGCCGCAGATGGGAATACTTATGTGGTTAATGTGACATATGGCCAGGAATCTTGTCTCCCTGCAGATGCTGAATTGGTTGTAACAGAATTACTGCCCGGAGAAGATCGCTATGAAGAATGCCTGAAGAAGGCGGTTCATGCGGTGCTGAATGAGTCTGCTGAAAGTAATATTACAGATATCGATGCATACATCTCTGACGAACAATATGCCCGGTTCTTTGATATAGAAATCAGATCCGGTGATGATAAGATTGAGCCGGAGAGCAGTGTTTCTGTCGCAATTCAGCTGACAGATGCACCTGAAGAACAGCTGGAAGAACTGAAAGTAGTTCATTTCGCCGGAGATGATCCGGACATCCTCAATGCAGAGATAGATGCAGACGCAGAGATCCGGTTTGTGGCAGATTCCTTCTCTGTATACGGTGTGATTACAGAGCCAAACGGCCAGCC
>CADCOU010000109.1 GCA_902803155.1 uncultured Lachnospiraceae bacterium
AGGTTTTTACGGAGTCAGGACGGAACTTACATACTCTGAAATATCCTGTACTGCAGGACTGTATGCCAGTCCGCTGTCGCCATTCAGTATAACTGTCAGGATATAGGACGCACCCTTGTTTTCTATGATGGCAGTCTCAAGATAACGCGTATCCCCGAACCCGTTCTGGTTCAGGAAGAGATCGGCGTCTGCAAGCGACGGTGCCTGGCCGATCAGGGTCGGCAGGCTGTCCCATTCGCTGATATGGAAATACTCTTTCATGAAATCAGTTCCGACCGAACTGAACTTCCCACTGTACAGATCCCTCACCATCCCTGTGATGTCCCTGGCCGATCCGTAGTTGTCCAGCCCGCCCGTATTGCCCGGCATCACCAGCCCGCGCTCCAGACGGATCGTGGAATAGCCGGCATCCTGGCATACGGCATTGATGGAATCCAGGCCCAGGTAATCAATCAGGATGTTGATACAGTTGTTGTCGGAGTAGTTCACCATGGTCTGCAGATAAAAAGAGAGCGGGAATGCAAGTCCCTCACGTGACTCAGTCGTCATCTCTCCCCTGCCGCCGATGGAGGTTACGTAGGTAATCTCCGTATCCATGGACAGTTCGCCGGCGTCGATCCTGCTCGCTGCGGTATACAGGATCGGAACGGTGATCAGCGCAGACAGACGCAGAGGTTCTGAACAGTCATTGACCTCCACCTCGCTGTCATTCTTCATATCATAGATATATACTTCCGCGGACGTCGCAGTGCTCCCTGAGGCGAGCGCATTCTGAATCTGCGAGACGTCGATCACATCCGCGGCGGCCGGAGCAGGCGCCTCTGTCTGTTTCTCCGTCTCTGTTATTTTCTCCGTCTCTTCATGCGCAGCCGTCTCCGGTTCCCCGGTTTCTTCCGCAGATGCCGGCTGTGTTTCTTCCTCCGCGCCGACTATCTTCGGTCCGTTTTCCGCATTTTTCTCCGGCTGCTGCAGTTCCTCTGACCTGGGTGCCGCCGTCTCACTGACAGCCTGTCCCTCAGACAGGATCTCGATCGGCACACTGCCGTTTCTGTTCCCGGAAGGTTCTGATCTGGATGCGGAACGGTCTGAGAAAAAATAATACGCAGCAAACCCGGCCACCGCCAGCAGCATAAGGATAAGGAGCGTCACCGTCGCGCGAAGCGCGCGTGACCGATTCTCCCCCTCCTCAAAGTTTTCCCGGTAGTGTGTTCCCTTCTCCGGTTTTGTACGGAAGGTGATCTCTTTCTGCTGTTTTTTCCTCTGTGCCTTTGCCTGCCGTGCCCGGACTCCCGCGCTTGGGACCCGGGTCCCGCACTGGCTGCAGAACTTATCTGTATCCCGCAGTGCGGCACCGCACTTTCTGCAAACTTCCATACTTCCCCCGAAATGCCGGTATCTGTCTGCCTGGTCTTGCTTTTCCCCTGTCCGAAAACAGGCAGCTCCTCCTGATTCTTACTGATATTTCAGATCAGAGTTCACACGGATGTCCGTCCATTCATCTGTTCCTGTTTTAACGTAGCCTGCAGGCACCGAACATGTCACAAGTTCTGACTGTCCGCCCTCCAGTACCAGCTGGACCGGAACGTTTACCGCCATCACTTCACCCAGTTCGCCGTCACTTGCGATCAGGTCGATCGAATCACACCACTTCGTACTCTGTGTCCCGTTTGCCAGCCACACCGCACAGCTTACGTCTCCGCCGTCTTCCTGCCACAGCAGGACCGGAAGCGCGTAAAACGCTCCGGAGAAAACCGCTCCGTCCCGATACGGAAGCGCAAACGACGGATAGAGGTTCTTTACATTGCGCTTTGCTGCAGCCGCGTCTCTGTATCCCTGCGGCAGCTGCTGCGTGAGCAGTTCGCCGGCAGACATGACGCTCGCCTTCCAGCCGTCCTGATACTTTGCGACACGCATCAGCGTGGAATACCAGGCCGCCGCACCGTCGCCGTCCACATCGTAATCACAGAGGGCAACTGCAAAGTAGTAAGGGCTCTGCGTCGTGTCAGCAGTCGGATCAAAGAAACAGTAATCCGAATGTGAATCCAGTCCGTTCAGTTCCACAAGGGAAGACTTGATCTGCTGCAGCTGATCCTGGATCGTCTGGGCATCCGCACCACTCTCAAAGAGCGCTGCGAAGCTGGTGTTATCATTCACATCCGCATAGTGCTGCATCTGGGAATACAGCGTGCGGGCACCGTTTATCGCATCTGCACCGGTGATCCTCTCCTCCGAGGGATCAAGCGGACGGGCATTGTCCGTATCCTGCACGGTTTCTCCGCCGGAAGCCATTCCTGCCTGAGCCTGCCCCTGAGAGATGATCTCTTCCGCATTCTCCGTCTCCGCTTCCGATTCTTCTCCGACAATACGGATCTCCGACGCCTGTACTGAGAAGCCCGCAGTCAGTATCAGTCCCATAGCTGCAGAAATCACTGCGATCCATTTTCTATTCTTCATAATTCCCTCCATTACACAGGGTGATCCGCACCATCCGGAATCTGGGCACGGTTTGCTTTATTTTAGCGCATTTCAACGTATGATACAACGAAAAAACAGCATCATTATCGCGTCGTATTATGGTATACTGATAACAGATAACGCAGCGAAGCAGTGAAAGAAGGAAGATATGGCAGATCCTCATGACTCCCCGGTCGACAGCAGACAGCTGATCGCAAATCTGAATAAGCAGGTTGCAGAGCTGAAGAGCCAGCTGAGCAGTGCAACTCTCGAGATGGAAATGATGCGCGCGCGTATGAACGATCTGAGCAGCGAGGCGCAGCAGGTCGTCAACATAGAGCGATTCCGGGTCCCGGATGAGGACCGGCTCAGCGAGATCAATGATGTGGTAGATCTCATGGAGAAGGCAATCAAGAAAGAGCGCCGCTCCCGTAAAGCACAGGCGGAAGGCCGACGGGAGCCGGAGTCGGCCATTCCCCAGAAAGTGGACGAGCGCCAGATCCTGATCGTACTGAAACTGCGCAGGAAAGGCTGCTATATCCGCGAGATTGCAGCACATGTGGGACTGGGCGTCGGAACCGTACACAATATCATCTCCAAATACGGACAGGATCCGCAGATGCAGAGCCTGATCACCGAAGGAACACAGATGGAACTGACAGACTATTTCCTTATTCGTCCGGAGGAAGACTGACAGCCTGCCGGCTGCAGAGGCGGGAGACTCCCCGACTGCACTGAAACCGGGATACATGCATCCAAACGACAGAAGACGCAGCATACCATGCCGGTACAGGCACGATATGCTGCGTCTTTTTCCGTTCTTTTTATTTTCAACCGTCCCGACAGATCCGCGTCCGGTTTCTCAGCAGCCAGTCCGCAGCCGCCGGTTTCCCGCGCACGGATTCAGATGTCAGATCCCGCGGAGAAGATCAAGCGCAGGGGCGATGCTCACATTGTCCACTTCCGCGAACAGCCCTGCGTCAGACTTTTCAGAATATGCGGGATCGATCGGGATCTGTCCTGCAAGGGCAACTCCAAACTCTTTCGCGATCTCCCCGATACGGCTTTTGCCGAACACCTCGATCTTTCTGCCGCAGTCCGGGCAGGTCAGATAGCTATAGTTCTCGATCACGCCAAGCACGGGGATATCCATCATCTTTGCCATATTGACTGCCTTGGCAACAATCATACGGACCAGATCCTGCGGACTGGTCACGATAAAGACACCGTCCACCGGAAGGGACTGGAAGACTGTCAGCGGCACGTCTCCGGTTCCGGGAGGCATGTCAACCAGGAGATAATCCAGTTCTCCCCACACAACATCCGTCCAGAACTGTTTGACCACGCCGGCAATGATAGGACCTCTCCATATAACCGCCTGCTCCGGATCCGGCATGATCAGATTCAGGCTCATGACCTTGATGCCGTTCGAAGTAATCTCAGGAAGGATCGAGTTCTCATCCAGCGCACCGGCCGGACCGGTCAGACCATACATCTTCGGGATCGACGGACCGGTAACGTCTGCGTCCAGGATGCCGACATTGGCACCGGACGCAGCAAGTGCATTTGCCAGAGACGCGGTAACCAGCGACTTGCCGACTCCGCCCTTTCCGGATACAACACCGATCACATGCTTAATGTTGCTGTATGCATTCTGCTCCACACGAAACGACTGCGTTCCACCGCTTTTGCTTGGACATCCTTCGCAGCTCTCCCTGCCGCAGGTCGAAGCACTGGAACAAGTCTGGTCTTTGTCTGCCATTTTTGATTCCTCCTCATATGTGATGATTCTTATTTCTGCCTATCATAGCATAGTATCTGAATTATTACATCAGCCACCGTTTAAAAGCGTTTCCCTCGTCGAGGCGCTTTCGCTCGAATCGGAACGCAGCGGACACATAGGAACACATAAAACGCGTTCCAAGTGCCGGCGTTCCTACACGCTCGACTTAGGGAATCCGCTTTTTTACGGTGGCTTACAGCAAATTCTCTATATTTTCAGATTGCCCGTGTCGCATACCGCAGCCAGTCTTTCTCGTCCCCTTCCAGATACGGGGAGATCTTCTCCCATACGTCTGCGTGATATGCATTCAGAAGTTCTTTTTCCTTCTCACTGAGCAGCTGCGGATCGACTGCATCCAGGTCCCACGGAACCATGGTGATCGTCTCGAATCTCATAAACTGTCCGTATCCTGTCTTCTCCGCCTTCACGCACATGATCAGGTTCTCGCAGCGCACTCCGAACTTTCCTTCCAGATAGAATCCGGGCTCGTCTGAGGTGACCATGCCTTCTTCGAACACGCACGGTATACGCCTTCCCTGCATCTGTTTATAGCTGAAGCTGTTCGGCGCTTCGTGAACGTTGAGCAGATAGCCGACTCCGTGCCCCGTCCCGTGATTGTAGTCCCTGCCGATCTCCCACAGCGGACCGCGCGCCAGATGATCGAAAGCCATGCCTGTCGCTCCGTACCGGAATCTGGCAGCGGCAAGGTTCAGATTTCCGCGCAGGACGCGGGTATAATACGTCTTTTCCTCTTCCGTCAGAGGACCGCACGCAAATGTTCTCGTGATGTCTGTCGTCCCCTCCAGATACTGGCCGCCGGAATCCACCAGCAGAAAACTTTTTGCTTCCAGCGGGATGTCGGACTCAGCAGTCGGGCTGTAATGCACGATCGCACCGTGAGGACCGTATGCGGCGATGGTCTCAAAGCTGAGATCCAGAAAATGCTCCTGCTCCCTGCGAAGCTGCAGGAGTCTGTCCGCCGCGGACAGTTCTGTCACCGGATCCGAAGGATCATATGCTGCCATCCGTTTCTTCAGCCAGTACATGAAGCGGGTGACTGCCACTCCGTCCCTGATATGCGCCTCGCGCATGTGCTGCATTTCCACCGGGTTTTTGACTGCTTTTGCAATCATCGTCGGGTTTGCCCTGTCCACCCGTTTCACATGCTCCAGCGATGTCCAGACCGTATAATTGACCGTGGTGGAATCCAACAGGACTCTTCTGCCTTCCGGGATCGTACGCACATAGGAATAGATCTCGTCATATCCCTTCAGCGTCACTCCGTCCGCTTCCAGGCTTTCCGGGATCTGTTCGCCAAAAGCTTCTTTCTGCGCAAAGAGCAGTACCTGCTCCGGCGTGACGACCAGGTAGGACAGAAACACCGGATTGTACGGAATGTCATGGCCGCGCAGGTTCAGGAGCCACGCAATGTCGTCGATCGAAGTCAGGATATGATATTCACAGAGCTGCTCCCGCATCGCGGCGCGAAGTTCCGCCAGCTTGTCCGCCCTGCTCTTTCCGGCATACTCTGTCCCGAGGCTCCATACTTTTTCGCAGGACAGCGCCGGCCGGTCTTCCCAGATCTCACCAACGAGGTCCAACGCTTTGCCGTCTCCGCTGACGCGGACGGATGCCCCGTTCTTTCTCAGGATACGGGCAAAGCGGTCTCCTTTGCCGGCTGTCATGCATCTGCCGTCAAATCCGAGCACGTCTCCGGCCTTCAGGCAATCCTCCAAAAATGATTCAATCGTCGGAACGCCTTCCTCTTCCATCTTCATAAGACAGACCGTGGAGTCTTTCAGCTGTTCCTCCGCCTGCAGGAAATACCGGCCGTCCGTCCAGAGATATGCACCGTCTTTCGTAACAAGAGCGGTTCCCGCGGAACCGGTGAAACCGGTCAGGAACTTCCTGCAGGTAAAGTACTCGCCTACATATTCGGAACCATGGAAGTCATCGGTCGGCACCAGATACGCATCGATGCCGTTCTCCTCCATCTTCTTTCTCAGCGCTGCAAGTCTCTCAGGTACATTCATGATGTCTGACTCCTTTTATCCTTTAATCTGTTCCAGCATGGACGATCCGCATCATGATCTCCGGTTCTTCTCATAGATAACTTTAAGTCCGGTGAGCAGCAGAGTATCATCCAGTTCGATCTTATGCCGGCAGGCAGAAACAACACCGGCGGCGAGGCCGCCGGTGGCGACTGCAGTCACATTTCCCTCCAGTTCTTCCGCCATCCGGTCCAGCAGGCCGTCGATCATGGCCGCATGACCATAGACGATACCGCTCCTGATCGCGTCCGCCGTACTGTGGCCGATCGCGTTCTTCGGTGTGTCCAGGCTGATCCCCTGCAGCATGGAAGCCTCTGAGACCAGGGAGTTCAGGCTCAGACGGAGGCCCGGCATAATGGCTCCGCCAAGGAAATTCCTATCCTTGTCGACTGCGATAAGGGTCGTGGCGGTCCCCATGTCGATCACGATCACCGGAGGCTCATATCCGGCCAGTGCCCCGACTGCTCCGGCGACCAGGTCCGCGCCGACTGCAGACGGATCATCCAGGCGGATGTTCAGTCCGGTTTTCACGCCCGGTCCCAGAATCAGCGCCTGAATCCCCGTGATCTTGCGCAGCGCGGTACGGATCACAGGCGTTATCACAGGTACGACCGAAGAAATGATCGCTCCGTCGATCATGGACGGTGCAACATGGTGAAGGTCCAGCGTGACCCTGAACAGGATCGCATATTCCAGGGATGTCTTTCCCTCATCCGTGGACAGACGTTCCGTAAACCGCATCCCGTTTCCGTCCATGCAGCCGATCACGATATTCGTATTGCCGACATCTATTGCAAGCAGCATACTGTATCCTCCGTAATTACAGCTCCATCGCCCTGAAAGCAGTCGGTTTTACCGTCCTGATCTCCGGGTACTTTTCTGTCATCAGTTTCTTCAGCGGGCGCAGATCCGTATCCCGTGACATAGGCGGAAATGCATTGTCGAAATGACTCAGTACCACTGACCTCGGACGCAGACGGGAGAGTACTTCTTCCGCCCTTGCGGGAAGGTCATTGTTTCCCTGGTATGGAAGCACCAGGACATCCGCTCCCTCCGGATATGATTCATCCGGATCCAGTGCAAGACTTCCGAGGATCAGCAGTTCTTTTCCTTCCGCTTTCACGTCAAACGCAACGATCTCGCCTGCTTCCCGAAAGGTCCGGTTCGCCCAGAACAGAAACGGCAGGTTCCCTGCATAACGGATCATCCTGGCAGGACTCATCGTATCCGGGATATGCCGGCGCTGAAACTCTATGTGCCTGCCTTTCAGAACAGTGATCTCTATGCGGCCCGGTTCGCCGGGGAACGGAACTGCACAGTCAGAACAGTGCCCTGCTCCGGCGGATCGGTTCGCATCTGCCGCCGGCAGACACGGGGACGTCCCGACTGAGTTGTACAGATCATATGTCTCTCCGGGACGAATCTGCACCACATTGCTCAGATCTTCCAGGAACCCCTCCAGCGTATCGCAGCACTGTTTCGTGCAGAACAGAGTCGTATTCTTTTTCCCCTGTCCGACCAGTTCCTCCGCTTCATAGAGATGGTCAAAATGGCAGTGTGTCACGAAGATCGTATCGTATTCCCGAAAGTCTTCCTCCCTTGCCGGCGTCGTTCCCCCCGCAAGCTCCAAAAACGGATCAAACAGGAGCTTCATATTCCCGCTCTCGAGAGCAAACGCCGCAGTTCCCATCCATGTCAGTTTCATTTCAGAACCCTTCCGTCACAGCGCTGCCTTCAGCAGTGCCTTCGTATACGGATGCTGCGGATGCCGGTAAACCTGCTCCACCTCACCCTGCTCGACGATCTCTCCCTGCTTCATTACCAGCACACGATTACAGATTTGATAGATGACATTCAGGTCATGGCTGATAAAAAGATAGCTCAGAGCGTATTTTTCCTTCAGTTCCACCAGAAGCTCCAGGATCTGTGCCTGGATCGTCACATCCAGCGCAGAGACCGGTTCATCTGCAATGATAAACCTGGGACGCGTGATCACGGCTGAAGCGATGCTGACTCTCTGCCTCTGTCCTCCGGACAGTTCCCACGGTCTTCTCTCCAGGTATTCATCGTCCAGGCCGACCGCATAGAGCATCTCGCGGACTGCTTCCCTTCTCTCTGCCTTCGTCCGTGGGATCCAGTCATATTCTTCCTTATCCGCAGTTCCTCTCCGGACCTCTCCGGCAGCTCTCTTTTCGAGCGCACGCAGAGGTTCTTCAAGGATCCATCCGATCGTCCGCGCGGGATTCAGACTGGAGAAAGGATCCTGAAAGACCATCTGGGGAAGCCGGGTGTGGTTGACCACATCGCCGTTATAGTCCTTTACTATGCCCAGTATGACTCTCGCCAGCGTCGTCTTGCCGCTTCCGCTCTCTCCCACCAGTCCCAGGATATCTCCCTGCCGTATCTCAAAGCTGACATCCCGAAGTACCTGCTGTCGGTCATCATGGCTGAAATCCGTCAGGTCCTCTTCGTAGAAGCTGTTCAGATGTCTTACTTCCAGGATCAGGTCATTCATGATTATCAGCCTCTTCATTCAGCCTCCGGTCTCTCGACGGGATGGCTTCGATCAGATGTCTCGTGTAGGAATGAGCCGGATGGGCAAATACATCGTCTGTCCGTCCGTGTTCCACGATCTTTCCCTTCTGCATCACGATCACATGGCTGCACAGCCTGCGGACGACCCTGAGATCATGGCTGATGAACAGGATCGTCATACCGTCTTCCCGGTTCAGGTCCAGCAGCAGGTCTATAATCTGGGCCTGGATCGTGACATCCAGGGCTGTCGTGATCTCATCCGCGATCAGGAGCTTCGGATTCGTAACGATCGCCGCAGCGATCATCGCCCGCTGCAGCATGCCGCCTGACAGCTCATGGGGATATTTCCGGTAGACGTCTTCGGCATCAGGAAGTCCTGCTCTCCGCATGGCCTCCAGCGCACGTTCCTTCTTCTGTGCCCTGCTCAGGTTTTTCTCATGAACATACAGACATTCCTCCACCTGGCGCCCGATCCGGTACACCGGATTGAAGGACGTCATGGGTTCCTGGAATACTACCGTCATGTCCCTGCCGAGCATACGGTTGAGTTCCTCTTCTGTGCAGTCAAAGATCTCCGTTCCGTCCAGCAGTATGCTTCCGCTCCGATATGCCTTTTCCCTTGGCAGCAGTCCGCTGATGCACATGGCAGTTACGGTCTTCCCCGTCCCGCTCTCTCCGACCAGTCCCAGGATATCTCCCCGTTCCATGGAAAATGAAACCCCGTCGACCGCATAGTGATCCGGAGCCGTCCCGTGAAACCGTACTCTTAAATCTTTTACCTCAAGAAGACTCATCTTTATTTTCTCCGGCTCCCCTGCTGCACGCCTTCGCTGAGCAGTGAGAAAGCAAGGATCAGAAGCACCACTGCAAGCCCTGTCCCAAGTGCATACCACGGCGCGGAATTCAGGTAATTCTGGCTGTCCTTAAGCATGGAACCCAGGCTCGCCTGCGGCGGCTGGATGCCGATGCCGAGAAAGCTCATGCTTGCCTCCGCCAGGACTGCATTGTTGAAACCGATCGTGACCGCAGGGATCAGGACCGGAAGTGTATTCGGAAGGATATGCGCGTACAGGATTCTCGGCGTGGATACGCCCATCAGTCTGGCGGACTTGATATAGTTCAGATCCCTGCACGCGGCGTATTCCGTCCGCACCACACGCGCAAAGCTCGGAATGAACAGGATCCCCAGGGCAAGCACAATATTCATGGCTCCGCCTCCGGTGATGCTGATGATGACCAGTGCGAGCAGGATAGCCGGGAACGCAGTAATCGTATCGCAGATATGCATCAGGATGATATCCGCCAGACCTCCGAAATATCCGCACAGAGAGCCGATCAGGATCCCTGCCGCGCAGCCGATCACAACGACCATCACGGCTATGAGGAAACTGGTGCCGGCGCCTTCCATGACTCTCGAGAACAGGTCCCGGCCAAAGTTATCCGTCCCGAGTATATGCATCGCAGAGGGCGGCTGCATTTTCTCTTTCGCGTTCATGGCAGTCGTGCTGTAAGGCGTCCAGAACAGACCCACGACGATGATCACCGTGAGCAGTGCGGAGAGGATCCCTCCCGTTATGAAATACGCGTTATTCCTTATCTTCATCTCTGTTCAGCATCACTCGACCCGCATCCTCGGATCCATCCATCGGTTCAGCATGTCTGCCGCAAAATTCACGATCACGATCCAGGCCGCCAGGATCACAATAATAGCCTGCACCACCGGAAAATCCCTGTTCCCGATAGAACTGACAAGCAGCCTTCCGGTGCCCGGGATCGTGAAAACCTGCTCAATGATGATAGTCCCCGTCATAATCTCAGCGGCACTGACCGCAAGGAATGTGACGACCGGTATCATGGCGTTTTTCAGGACATGGCGCTGAATGATCCCGCCTCTGGAAAGTCCGCGGGACCGCGCCGTCAAAACGTAATTCTGTGCCAGTTCTTCCTGGACCGATGATCTCAGCATGCGCACAGTCATGGCAATCCTTGGCAGTGCAAGACATACCGCCGGCAGGATCAGATATGCGATGCAGCGGGCCGGACTCTCCTTCAGGGATATAAAATTGCCCGGCATAAACCATTTCAACACGATCCCGAACAGGAAACATGAGATGATCCCGAAGAAAAACGGCGGTATGGCCATCAGCACCTGATCCAGGATCACAAAGATATGGTCGACCCATTTCCTGCGCGTGCTCCCGGCAAGGATCCCGAGCGGAACCGATATCACAACTGTAATGAGAAATGAGATCACGGTCAGAAGCACCGTGACCGGCAGTTTATCCGACAGCAGCACAGATACATCCCTGCGGTAGGTATAACTTGTCCCGAATTCTCCCCTGACAAAGGAACCCAGCCAGTCCAGATACCGGATCATGACCGGCCGGTCCAGTCCGAGCTCGGATCGCAGCTGCGCCACCTTCTCCGGCGTCGCGCTGGTGCCGAGAATCTTTGTCGTGGGATCACCCGGAATGATCTGGAAAGCGAGGAAGGCGAGCAGGGAAACAACGAACAATGTAATAATGAGAGATATGATTTTCTTCAGTACCAGTTTCATGCTGCTCTCCTCCTTTCCGTCTTTCTATATTGTGCCTTCTTCCGGTCAGCACAATCTTAGTCTGCCGGCCGGATCTTCGAGAAGTCTACCGCGTACAGCGGGTAGAACTCGTAGCCGGTGAATTCCGGATCCAGTGCCACGAAGTCTGCGAGGTCCTGCAGGTATACGTTTGCCGCCGTATCGGAGAGGATCTTCTGAGCCTCTTTGTACGCCTCTACCTGCTCTTCATCGTCTGTGGTCGACTGTGCCTTGCTGATCGCTTCATCATAACCGGCGTTGCTGTAGCTGATCATGTTGGAGCTGTCGTCCGACACCCATCGCTGAAGAAGGGCGTCCGGACTGAGATACGCTGCGTCGAAGCCGATGACTGTCGCATCGAAATCGCGTCCCTGATAGACGTCGCTCAGCCAGGTATTCCACTCCACCTTTTCAATGACGGCGTTAATCCCTGCCATGGAGAGCATCTCCACGATCACGTTGGCCGTATCTACATGCGGCGTATAATTGCCGGGCACTTTGATGCTGAAAGTCAGGCCTTCCGCACCTGCTTCCTTAAGAAGCTCCGCCGCCTTTGCAGGATCATACGGGTATGCATCGACCAGGCTCTCGTCAAAGTACTTCTGGAAACTCGGATAAACCGATGATCCCAGCTTCGCCCCGTGTCCGTCCTCTGTCAGATCCAGAAGTGTATCGATATCGATGGCGTAGCAGAGTGCCTGACGGACTCTCTCGTCATCGAACGGGGCTCTCGCATTGTTCAGGTAGAGCGCCTGCACGAGGTTCATCTCACCCTCGAGCACATTGTAGCCGTTTGACAGGCTGTTTACCTGATCTACGGTCAGGTGAAACGCCATGTCCAGCGCTCCGGAATCCAGCGCTGTGAAAAGTGCGTTCGCGTCATCGTAGATCTTGCAGGTGACCTTCGCAAGAGCGGGTTTCTCTCCGTAATAATCGTCATTTCTTACGAATACGACCCGATCCTGCGGTGAGTAGGAATCGAACATAAACGGACCGGTTCCTACCGGAGATACCGCCTGCTGTGTGTAATCTTCAGGGACGATCGTCACGCTGGAGACGGTACTCAGAAAACTGCTGTTTGCGGACGGAAGGGTGATGATGATACGATTCCCGTCCGCAGTGATGTCCTGAATATCAGAAAGCGCCCCGGCTACGGCAGTGCTGGTCGTAGTCGCGGCGCAGGTTTCGAAGGAATAGAGAACATCGTCGGATGTCACTTCCTCTCCGTTATGGAAGAGGACGCCTTCGCGAAGTGTGAAGGTGTAGGTGAGTCCGTCCTCTGATATCCCATGCTCAGAGGCAACGGCATCGACGAAGCTGCCGTCCGGGGCGGGCTTTACAAGCCCTTCGTAGACATTGAATAAGACCTCTCTGGTTCCTGCGGCCGTGATCTGATACGGGTCAAGACTATTGTCCAGGTCCTGGGGAAGGCCGACGACAAGTTCGGCGTCCCCGGAAGAAGCGGCATCTTTGTCATCCGCCATCACCATCGTTGCGCCGGGGCCTATGCCGAGTGCACACGCGAGCATCGCGGA
>CADCOU010000110.1 GCA_902803155.1 uncultured Lachnospiraceae bacterium
ACCGTTATGGTATCGCAGACCTCATACACCTGCTCCAGGAAATGTGTAACGAAGATGATACCTACGCCTCTGCTCTTCAGATCCCTCATCAGAGAGAACAGCTTCTGGACTTCCTGCTCATCCAGTGAACTGGTCGGTTCATCCAGGATCAGTACCTTGCACTCCGTATCGACTGCGCGGGCAATCGCGACCATCTGCTGGACAGCAAGGGAACAGCTTCCAAGCTGCTGAGTCGCCTTTGCCGGTATGCCGAGAGACTGCAGGATCTTCTCCGCTCCGCTGTTGATGCTGCGCCAGTTCTGCAGCTTCTCCCTGCCGCGTCCGATATAGATATTCTCTGCAACAGAGAGGTTCGGACACAGCGTGATCTCCTGATAGACCGTGCTGATCCCGACATTCTGCGCCTCCTGTGGAGAATGGATCGTGATCGGCCCGTCATGACCATCCAGGAAGATCTCGCCTCCGTCCTTCTCATAGACGCCGGTTAGCACCTTGATCAGAGTCGACTTTCCTGCTCCGTTTTCCCCCATCAGCGCATGGATCTCACCCCTTCGAAGGGTATAATCCACATTCTGCAGGGCTTTGACGCCGGGAAAGACCTTATCGATCCCGCGCATCTGAAGTAATACGCCGTCCTTCATGCTGTCCTCCATATATACAGGGAACCGGCACGGTGCGCGTTCACACGCGACCGCGCCGGTCTCCTATCACTCATTTTTCACTTCAGAAGTTACAATGAACTCACTGTTTCCGTTTAATTACTCAGCCTCAGTCTCAGCTGCGTCGCTGCTGCCTGCGCCGATTCCGTAGGTGTCAACATCTTCCTGGGTGATGGTTGCTGCATCAAATCCAAGCTCGTCCATGATGATGGTCTTCTGCTCCAGCTCTTCGCCAGCTTCGAGCTTGTTGATGATGTCTACCAGATATCCGGACTGGAACGGATTGCACTGTCCGTCGTAGTTCCAGTTGCCTGCCAGCAGCTCTTCCAGAGCCCACTTGTTGCAGTCATAACCCATAACGATGACGTCGCCGTCTACGCCGTGAGAGATGTTTGCCTTGTCGAGTGCTGCGACAGCGCCCTTTGCCATGTCGTCGTTCTCAGCATAGATTACGTTGAAAGCGGTTCCTGCGTCGATCACAGACTGCACGATCTGCTGTGCTTTCTCAGCGTTCCACTCAGCGGTCTGCTCTTCCACGATGTTCCATCCAAGCTCAGCAGCGGTGTCAACAAGAGCGCCGGAACGTCCTTCCTGAGCTGCAGAACCCATAACGCCCTGGATATGGATGATGTTGTACTCGTCGAGTTCCTGTCCCTTAAGCCATTCCATAGCGGTGTCGCCTTCTTTTCTCATATCGGAAACGACAGAAGCTGCATAGAGGCTCTCGTCCGCATCGATGGTACGGTCAAACAGAAGAACCTGTACATCGTTGTCAGCTGCATCCTGCAGTACGGAATCCCATCCGGAAGTGTCAGCTGCGGACAGAAGCAGATAGTCAACGCCGTCCTGGATGAACTTCTGAGCAGCTGCGATCTGCTCGTCGTTCTTCAGGCTGTATGCGAAGGAAGCATCAAATCCGTTTTCTTCGGTGAAGGTTGCCTTCAGATCCGCATCGTTAGCGGTACGATATCCGGACTCGTTCGGGTCATTGTTGATGATGCCGACCTTGATCAGGTCATCAGCATAGACAGCGCCTACGCCGAGGCCGATCGCCATAACTGCGGTAAGTGCAACAGTCATAAGTTTCTTGTTCATAAGATACCTCCCATAAAATTGAAAATTTGTCGCGACAGTTTCCTCCCGGTCCCTGCCTGTTGATGACAGGGTACAGTAAACTGCACGACAAATCCATTCAATTCGATATCGGTTTCGTTGATTTTTTTCAAGAGTTCGGAAAAAGGTTGAATATTTTACGGGAAATGTTCGATTTCTTACGAATTACCCTCCAAATTCTCCTCCGTGTTTTCAAGCAGATACCGGATATGGGCCGTGACCCTGGTGCCCTCGTCCTCTGAGCTTTCTATCGCAAGTCCGCTGCCGGCACCGAAATGCAGACGTATCCTGGCGTTTACATTGTACAGGGCGTATCCGCCTTCATCGGTTTTCGGCTCTGCAGTCAGTCTGTCACGGATCGCTGCGAGTTCCTCGCTATTCATACCGATCCCGTCATCTTCCACGCAGATATAGAAGCCATTCTCCTCCCTGCCTCCGGTGATCCGGATCGTGCCGCCTCCGCGCTTGTTCTTGATGCCGTGATAGAGTGCATTTTCGGCAAGCGGCTGTATCGTGATCTTCGGGATGAGCAGCTCATCCATGTCAGCAGGAACATCGATCTCATAGCGCAGGATGTCCTGATACCGGACCTGCTGAATGCTCAGATAGCTCCTGACATGGCGGATTTCTTCCTTCAGCGTAATGATGTCCCTTCCCTGGCTCAGTGACACACGGAAGAATTCAGACAGGCTTCCGACCATCTCGACGACCTTCTCCTGCTCTCCGGATTCCGCCAGCCACACGATCGCATCCAGTGTGTTGTACAGGAAATGCGGGTTGATCTGCGCCTGCAGCAGTTCAAACTCCGCTTTGCTCAGGTTGATCTGCTCGAGGCGGACCTGAGCCATCAGGTCTGCGATCCGGTCAAGCATGGAATTCATGGATTCACTCAGACCGGACAGCTCTACGCCGGCATCTATATGGCTTCGTACCGTCAGATCCCCTGCGGCTACCTTCTGCGTGACTTCATACAGTTCCGTAGCCGGTTTCGTGATGGACCTGGGAATCCACCAGGAAAGGAGGGCCGTGATCGTGATGATCACCAGGAATGCCGCCATGGAATATCCGAGCACCCTGACATAGAACCTGCGGAGACTCTCACTCGAATTCTGCAGTTCCTTGACTTCATAATAGATATATTCGTAAACCGATTCCTGCAGCAGCTGCGTCACGATCTGAACGTCATTTTCCCAGATCTCTATGTTTTCCTCGTATTTGTCGCCTTCTTTGATATTGTTCTCTATACGGCGTTTGTAGGTGGCGAGGTTCTTCAGGTACTTCTTGATGGTATTCAGCCTCTCATCCCTGCTTCCGGTCTCATTGAGTTCCTCAAGCCCGGCAACCGTCTCACCGGCTTCGCTGAGAAGCTTCTGCAGTTCGGAAGTCTCCACAGTAGTGTTCCCGGCGATCAGCAGATAGGTCTCATAGTCGAAATCCTTCTTGAAATCCAGAGAGAACCCGCTCGCCATGCTGACGGATTCGATCATGGATTCATAGTAGGCATTGACGCGCCACAGATTGTAGAAAAAGACCAGCATCAGGATGATCAGCGGGATCTCAATGATCACAAAGGACAGACGTATCCTCTCGGCAAGCGGCATGGTCTGGCGGAAAATATTCAGTTTTTCATCTTTTTCCGTAAGATTCATAGTATCTCATCCTGTTTCTCTCTGCCCTGCCGGAACTGTGTCGGCGGCATGCCAACCATCTTGCGGAACAGATATGAGAAATAATGGGAATCCTGATACCCGACGTTCATGGCGACCACACTCGTCTTGTCCGAAGTCGTCTTCAGGAGTACCTTTGCCTTTTCCATGCGGAGGTCAGTCAGATACCGGATAAATGTCTTGCCGGTCTGCTGGCTGAACAGCGTACTCAGATGATTCGGGGATACGTTCACCCTGGACGCGAGATCATTCAGGGACAGTTCGGCATCCATGTAGTGCTGCTGGATGTACAGGACTGCCTCGCGTACGGTCTCGTTGTATTTGTTCTTCGCCCGATTCTCACGGATCTCAAGAGCGTCAGTCAGGAGACGGACGATATAAGCCTTACAGGTATCCGCATTTCTCATATCTTCCGGTCCCGGTTCCTTCAGGTTCCCGAGTTCCCCGTGGCGGCCGTAGGCTTCGTCGAACATCTCGAGGACTGCAAACCACGCATCCAGAACAATGAAATTCCGGAAGATCGCGCTCTTTAGCACATTTTCACTCAAGTCCGAAAAGAATTCATCGACAAAATAAACCGCCTCATCCTTCTCACCCTGCATCAGGAACTCCCGGATCCGTTTTCGGTCAACCTGCTGCGGCCTTAAGTCAGACAGGTTCAGGTCATCGGCATTCTCACCCTTCGCCTGTGTCCGTTCCATCGCCTCCGAATCCAGGAACATACTCCCGGAATAGAGATAGAGATGCGCGAGTGCATGGTTTGCCCGCTCATACGAAACGGACATCTCACTCAGGCGCATCACCCTTCGGCCGATGCCCCCGAAGTACCTGACATTCGGGAATCTCTGCAGGAAAACAGTCAGAGCGCTGATAAACCGCTCCTGGGCATTTTTGAGTTCTTCCTCGCTCTCCGCGCGGACCAGAACCGCTTTTCCCTCCAGGACACGGTCAAAGATCATGATATGTTCCGGGTCTTCCTCCTGGAGGCTGCTCATTTTCTCACCTATTTCCACAACGCTCCGGGAGAATTCATTCGGCGCATGCCGGACGGAACGTGCCTTAAAGAGGATGATATTGTACCAGACAGCGCTCAGGTCGATCGAAAGTGTTTCCGCCTGCTCCAGGAGGTTCGAGACGGTCTCGGTACCTCTCACCAGAGCGTTGAAGAACTCACGCCGGTCGCCCTGCTCCTTCTCCTGCATATCGAGCTGATACTGTCTGCGGAACTTCTCGTCTCTGCGCTTCTCCTCGATCTTTCCGGACAGGTCTTCCAGTTCCTTCAGGAGATCTTTCGCGTTGATAGGCTTCAGCAGGTATTTGGCGACTCCAAGATTGACCGCCTGCCGCGCGTAATCAAACTCCTCATGCCCGGTCAGGACAATGATCTCCGTCTGGGGCAGCTCCCTGCGGATCAGCCGGCTCAGCTCCAGTCCGTCCATGAAC
>CADCOU010000111.1 GCA_902803155.1 uncultured Lachnospiraceae bacterium
ACCGCATCCGTGATCAGACTGACATCGATCTTCCTCATCGTATTCTCCTCTTTGTTTTACTCCTCTTTGTCTTACTCTTCTTTCTTGTGGAACAGATGCGTTTTTCTCTCGGTTCCGGCGATCAGCCTACTGATATTCTCACGATGCTGCCACCAGCAGAGCGCAGTCAGAAGGAACGCGACCAGGTACAGTTCAGCCAGATGTCCGCTTGTCATGTGGAAACCGCCGATCATCCCGTAAAAGACAGTCAGCAGGAAGAATACCGCATAACAGGTCAGGGAGCCTGCGGATACATATTTGGTCACGATGGCAACACCCAGGAACGAGGCAAGTGCAATCAGGAAGATCACCGGCTGAAACGCCGTGACCATTCCTGCCGATGCCGCTACTCCCTTTCCGCCTTTGAACTGCAGGTAGAACGGAAAATCATGCGCAATGATAGCCCCGGCTCCGGTATAAAGCTTCAGGATTGGAAGGATATCCGCATGACTGTGGCGCAGCAGGATACTCACCAGCATGACTGCAAGGAAGCTCTTCAGGAAATCCCCTGCAAATGTGAGAAGTCCCAGTTTCGTTCCGAGCGTGCGGATCATATTGGTTGTTCCGGCGTTGCCGCTTCCGTGTTCCCGTATATCGATCCCGTAGATTTTCCCGATGATAAAGCTGGTCTGTATCAGGCCAAAGGCATATCCGATCAGGAAACAGACGATTCTAATCATAATTCAGGCTGCTCTTTCTTGGCGCGTTCCCTGGTGAAGATCCGGATGGCGGTTCCCTTGAATCCGAATGCAGTCCGGATCTGGTTCTCCAGATAGCGCTCATAGGAAAAATGCATCAGTTTCTTGTCATTTACAAATAGGATGAACGTAGGCGGCGCAACGCTCACCTGCGTCATATAATAGCATTTGAGGCGCTTGCCCTTATCCATGGGTGGCTGCTGCAGCGCCACGGCCTCGGACAGGATCTCGTTGAGGACGCCGGTACCGACCCTGCGGTTTGCGCTCTCGATCACCTCGTCAATCATCGGATACAGTTTCGTCAGGCGCTGTCCGCTCTTTGCGGAAATAAATATGATGTCCGCGTACGCCATGAAGGAGAGCGTCTGCCGCACCTTTTCGGAGAACTTCTTTGCCGTGTGCGTGTCCTTTTCGACGGCATCCCATTTATTGACCGCGATAATGATGCCCTTGCCCCTCTCATGGGCGATCCCGGCGATCTTCGCGTCCTGCTCCGTCACGCCTTCCTGCGCGTCGATCACGACGATCACGACATCTGAGCGTTCCACCGCCCCGACCGCGCGCACGATCATGTAGTGCTCCAGGTCTTCCTTGATGCGATTCTTGCGCCGTATGCCGGCCGTGTCGATGAACACGTACTCTTTCCCGTCGTATTTCACAACCGTATCCACGGCGTCGCGGGTCGTCCCTGCAATATCCGACACAATCAGGCGGTCTTCTCCCAGCAGGCGGTTGATGATGGAACTCTTTCCGACATTCGGCTTGCCCACGATGGCAACTTTCGGCCGGTCGTCCTCTTCCTCGGAAGGATTCTTATCAGGCAGGTTCTTCAGCACCTCGTCCAGCAGGTCGCCGATCCCGGTCCGGTTCGCCGCTGAGATCGGATACGGATCGCCGATGCCCAGATTGTAGAACTCATAGACCGCAGCCTCGTCCCTCACAAAACTGTCGACCTTATTGACGACCAGAAGGACCGGCTTGTGGCTTCGCCTGAGCATGTCCGCGACCTTGGCGTCCGAATCGACCAGACCCTGTTTCAGGTCAGTCATAAAGAGGATCACATCCGCAGTATCGATCGCGATCTGGGCCTGTTCACGCATCTGGGACAGGATGACATCACTCGAATCCGGCTCTATTCCGCCGGTATCGATCATGGTAAAACTCCGGTCCAGCCATTCCACATCCGCATAGATGCGGTCTCTGGTCACACCGGGCGTGTCCTGTATGATGGATATCCTTGAACCGGCAAGTACGTTAAAAAGTGTCGACTTTCCGACGTTCGGCCGGCCCACTATAGCTACAATTGGTTTACTCATAGATAAGTGTCCTGTATTTTAATATTTCCGTATTTCTGTTTTTCTGTTTTTCAGAGCTTCAAACCGGTCACAGCCTCTGCAAAGCTCCGACCGTCCGATTCTACAATACCGATTTTTATTTGTAAAGTTTCCTCC
>CADCOU010000112.1 GCA_902803155.1 uncultured Lachnospiraceae bacterium
CGGCGCGATCAGCATGGTCTCCCATACCTGGCCTTCCTGACTCTCGCCGTCGCCGATGATCGAGAACACCATGTTGTCCCTTCCCTGTGTCTTCAGGCCCATCGCCATGCCCAGTGCGCAGGACACGCCCTGGCCGAGGGAGCCCGTCGTCATGTCGATGCCCGGGGTCTTGTTCTTGTCGCAGTGGCTCGGCAGCCTCGTGCCGATGTCGTTGATCGTAAGCAGCTCTTCCACCGGGAAGAACCCCTTCAGTGCCAGCGCGCTGTACAGCGCCGGGCCGCAGTGTCCCTTGGACATGACCAGGAAGTCACGGTCTTCCCACTTCGGGTTCTCCGGGTCATATTTCATCTCATCCTGGTACAGTACTGCCATCGCGTCCGCGATCGACAGGGATCCGCCTACATGGCCGAATCCGTGTTTGTACATCATGTTGATCGCCTCATAACGGATCTGCAGGGCGAACTTCTTGGTCTCGTTAACGTTCTTCAAGTCCTTACCTCCTTGGTTCTGCAAAAAACATCGGTAACCTGGCATCAAGCTTGTCTGGATTTTGTTCACAACTGTTGATATTATGGTAGCATGTAATCATTATATTGTCAATATATGATCGTTTTATATGTCATTACTGATTATTAAAACTTTGATATACCCGATTCCACTCTTTTTGTGCAATTTTCTTCGAAAAACCAGTTAAAATACAGTTAAACATCTTGCTTTCTCGTGATTTTTCAACTATTATATAATCAATTCCTGATCATTATTATTTCAGGAAGACCATTTTCTCTTTTTTATTTCGTAAGGAGGTACTGTCACGTGGATATGATGAAAGCTCTGGTCTATGAGAAACCCGGCCGTGCAAACGGTTCTGTCAAGATGATCCCGAGGCCGGTCTGCGGCGACAATGATGTGCTCATGAAGGTAATGGCCTGCGCGATCTGCAAGCCCGCCGAGAGCAGCCATGACCGCACTACAGGTTCCCTGATGGGCAAATATCCGGCAACCCCGGGACATGAATTTGCCGGCATCGCGGAAGAAGTCGGCAAAAACGTCACGGATATCAAAGTCGGCGACTATATCATTGCCGACAACGCATATCCATGCGGCCACTGCTACTACTGCAAGAGCAACCGTCCGATGATGTGCGAGAACTACCGCTGCCAGGGACATAACATGCAGGGCGGATTTGCCCAGTATATGGTCTGCAGGAGCGACAACGTCTTCTCCTTCTCAAAGGACATTCCGTTCGACAAGGCATGCATGACCGAGCTGGTCAACTGCGCAAGCAGCGCCGTGAACTTCGCTGAGATCAAATACGGCGAGAACGTAGCCGTATTCGGCTGCGGTTCCAGCGGCAACCTGATCGCCCAGCTGATGAAGAACTCCAACGCCGGCACGGTGGTTGCACTCGACATCGTACAGTCCAAGCTGGACCGTGTAAAACCCTATGGCATCGAGACCGTCCTGGTAGATCCGGACGATTTCTCCAAACATGAAGCTGTACTGAAGGAAATGTTCCCGCACGGGATCGATGTGATCGTAGACGCAGTCGGCGACGACGGGCCGCTTCTTGAGAGCAACATGAAGCTCCTGTCCGCAGGCGGAAGGCTGATGATCTACTCCTTCTTCTATTTCGAGCCGAAGACCTTCCACGTTGACGCAGGACTTATGATCCGCAAGGGTCTGAAACTGATCAGCTGCCCGCTGCAGGGTTACAACTTCGGCAACTGCATCCATGACATCGAACTAGGCAAGGTTGATCCGGGCACGATCATCGATGCGGTCTATCCGCTGGACGACTACTTTACTGCCCTTGACCGTGTACTGAACGAGCCGGGCTCCATGAAGATGATCATCCATCCGAACGACTGAAAAATCTAAATTATCCAGTACTCCAGAGAGTCAGGGAGGCACTGTTAATACACAGTGCTTCCTTTTTTTATGTAAATACTTGTCAATACTACCTGATACTCATATACTGTAGTCAGATTGGTCAGCTTAGTCAGTCTGGTCTTATATGGAGGTGCAGTTATGCAAGTGAATGTTCTGGAAGCAAAAACCGAGTTTTCCAAGCTTATCCGGCTGCTTGAAACAAAGAGGGAAACTTCTATTACCGTAGCACGAAACGGAAAACCGGTTGTGATTATGACACTGTATCCGGAGACACCCACATCCAATCGGATCGGAATCGCGAAGGGGAAATTCAGCGACCCGGAGAACTTTGATTCATACGATGATGAAATCGCTGAATTGTTCACAGGAGGCTCCCTATGAATGTTCTTCTAGATACTCATATCGCTATCTGGGCCCTCCTTGACTCACATATGCTTACCCGGAAAGCACGTGATATCATTCTTGATCCGGATAATACTGTCTACTACAGTACAGTCTCTGTCTGGGAAATACTACTCAAACACAGCACTCATCCGGATAAGATAAATCTTACTGCGGAAATATTCTCTTCCGCGTGTAAAGATGCCGGCTATATCTGTTTGGAATTATGTGACAAACACATCATAACCGCAGAGAAGTCGCTGGTTCAGATTGAAGAGCACAAAGATCCTTTTGACAGACTTCTGCTGGCACAGGCAAAAACAGAGAGTCTGAGCCTCCTCACAAATGACAGTAAACTTCCCTTATATAAGGAAAAATGCGTCATCTCTCAATGAAATGTCATCTCAAATATAACCGTTGAAAAGAATCAAGGGGCTGCAGCGGCAGCCCCTTGATTGATCATATACATTTCATCTTTTATACTACATATCCCAGCATCCTCGGCAGCCATTCGCAGATCTGCGGGAACAGCACCAGCATGGCAAGACCGATGACGTCTGCCGCCAGGAACGGGTAGCAGGCCTTGAAAGTCTCCGGAAGCGGGAACTTGGCCAGCCCTTTCAGGAAGAAGCAGGTCATGCCCATAGGAGGCGTAAGTCCTCCGATGTCACCCATGCGAACCAGGATGACGCCGTACCAGATCGCGGAGTATCCGCATGCCTGGATCAGCGGCAGGAAGATGCCGACCGTCAGAAGAACCATGGAGGTCGTCTCGACGAACATACCAAGGAGCACATAGATGAACAGGATCAGGAGGATCAGCAGCAGCGCCGGCATATGCAGTGAAGTCACGACGTTGGACAGCGCGTACGGCAGTCCGGATACCGCGATCATCTGCTTCATGACCATAGCGCAGGAGATGATCATATAGATCAGACCTGTCAGTCCTGCGGTCGAAAGGAGGATCTCCTTGAAAATCTTCAGGCTCAGTTTCCTCTGGAACAGGGCGATCAGGAACGCGAGCATCGCGCCGACAGCACCCGCTTCAGTCGGTGTGCAGAAGCCGATGATGATACCGCCCATCGCGAAGAAGATGACAGCCAGGATCGGCCATACATCCTTCAGGGCCAGCAGTTTTTCCTTTGCGCTTGTCTTCGGGCCTCTCGGACCTGCGTTCGGATCCTTCTTGCACCAGATTACAATGACGATGCAGTACAGGGCAGCCATGATGATTCCGGGAACGACGCCGGCCATCAGCAAGGCACCGATGGAGGTTCCGGAAATCATGCCGTAGATGATGAACATGGAGGACGGCGGGATCAGGTCGCCGAGTTCGGATCCTGCGGCGATGGAGCCGACTGCCATGTGCTTGCTGTAATGATATCTCTGCATCTCAGGCAGAGCAATCGCGCCGACTGCCATGATGGATGCCCACGGAAACGCGGTAACCGCAGCGAAGATCGCGCAGGCGATGATACTGGCGATGCAGAGTCCGCCGTGCAGATGACCCAGCCAGGTCCGGCAGGCAGCATACAGATCCGTCCCCATACCGGTACACGTTATGATGGAAGCCATCAGTATGAACATAGGCAAGACAGCATAGTCATATCCGGAGATCATGGAGAACAACGCGGTTCCAACGACAGATACTGCCGACTGCATGCCATTCATCATGACAAGTCCTATGATCGAGACTCCGAGGAGTGCATATGCAACCTTGACACCCAGCAGGGACAGAGCAAAAAACAGGGCAACACACCCTACAGCTATCCAGGCAGTTGTTGACATTATTCGGTCACCTCCTCTTCCA
>CADCOU010000113.1 GCA_902803155.1 uncultured Lachnospiraceae bacterium
GTAAGCTCTGATATATATCACGAACACTATAATATTGAGACCAGGATCCGGCTGAAGGGCGGAAAGGAAGTATACCGCTATCTGGAATTTACCGGCAATGACCTGGCCGAAATATGGAATGCGGCAGCTCCCGAGATCGGGGATTATATGACACATCTGCCAGACCTTAATGAGCTGTTCAGTCTCTGGTGGGAAGATATGTACGGAGAAGAGCTTGCTCCGGTCTATGAATGCTATGGCAAAGAACTGAATGCAATGGATGCAGAGAACTGGATCTCGATACTGGAAGATCCGGCATCCTATGAATCTGACGTACTGCGTATGATCATCGTCAGGGACGGGAATTATCTGGGGGCTGCGCTTCCGATTACGGAGGATTTCCCGAAGACGCAGAAACTTCTGAGAAAAATGGCAGGAGGATACCAGGCGGAAACGGAAAGCGATTAAACACAAAATATACACAAAATAAACGATTTTACCGTATTGGACACTCCTCTTCATATGTGCTATACTACCTTGTCAAGTATGCTCTGAAGGGGAGTGCATTTTTAATGAAGAAAACGAACAAGGGCACGTTTGTGGGGGAGGTTCCGCTGAAGTGGTTTATTCTGCTTCATCTGAGCCTGATTCTCAATTCCCTCGCCGGCACTGCCTCCAAGCTGGCTGGACGACAGAAGTTTCTGTCGTTCAAATTCATGTTCTGGTACGGTGTCATGCTGTTCATCACGATGGCGTTTGCCGTCGCGTGGCAGCAGATCCTCAAGAACATGTCGCTTACGTTCGCTTTTACCAATAAGCCGATCACCATTGTCTGGGGACTGGTCTGGGGCGTGATGATCTTCCGTGAGACGCTGACCTGGAAGATGATGCTGGGTTCCGCGATCATCCTGATCGGGATCATTGTGGGCGTGTCGGATGTTTCCGGCCCTGCAGGAGAGAAGACGGAAACTGCCGGCATTGCGGCAGACAGCGTGAAAGAGCTCACCGGACAGAGCACGGAGACAGATGCTCTGCAGGAGGTGAAGCCATGAGTGTTTTGCTGACTGCCTCACAGGGCTCCATGTTTGCCGGACTGGAGAAGTATATCATCATCTGGATCATCTCCGTGTTCATTTCCTCGGTCGCCCAGATCATGCTGAAGGTGGAGGCAAACAAGGAACACGCAAGCAGGCTGAAGGAATATCTGAATCCGATGGTCGTCGGATCCTATGCGATCTTCTTCCTGTCTACGTTCCTGACGATGTACGCGCTGAAATACGTACCGCTGACCTATTCGCCGATCATAGAACCGCTGAGCTATATCTTTGTTCCGGTTATCGGCGTGCTGGTACTGAAGGAACGGATATCAAAGAGAAGGATGCTTGGCATAGTGATCATGTTTATCGGCATCGCGGTATTTTCGATGTGAATGAATAATAAGGAAAGAAGGAAAACAGCATGGGTTTGATCGATTTTAACAGACCGCCTGTGGTAGGAACGGAGCAGGAGTATTTTCGCCAGGCACTTGAGAGCGGGAAGCTCTGCGGCGACGGTCAGTTTACGAAGATGGCATCGGAATGGTTCAAAGAGCGGTTTGACGTGCGGCATGTCTATCTGACGACGTCATGCACCTCCGCGCTTGAGATGGCCAGCTGGCTGTGTGACCTTCAGCCGGGCGACGAAGTCATCATGCCTTCCTATACATTTGTGTCCACGGCGGACGCGTTTGTCCTCCGCGGCGCGCGGATCGTATTCGTCGATATCGATCCGAAGACCATGAACATCGATCCGGACAGGATCGAGGAAGCAGTCACGGAGAAGACACGCGTGATCTGTCCCGTACACTATGCCGGCGTGGCATGTGACATGGACCGGATCCTTGCGATCGCGAAGAAGCATAACCTGAAGGTAGTCGAGGATGCCGCCCAGGGCGTGAATGCCTACTATAAGGGGAAAGCGCTGGGGACCATCGGCGATTACGGCTGCTACAGCTTTCATGAGACCAAGAATTACTCCATGGGCGAGGGCGGAGCGCTGCTTTTCAATAATGACGCCGATCAGGACCGGGCGGAGATCGTCCGCGAGAAAGGTACCGACCGGAGCAAGTTCTTCCGCGGCCAGATCGATAAATACAGCTGGGTCGGTTACGGATCCTCCTATCTTCCCAGCGAACTCAACGTGGCTTATCTGTGGGCGCAGCTTCAGGTGTTTGACGAGATCAATGACAAGCGCCTCGCTGTCTGGAACTACTATGACGAAACCCTGAGGCCGCTTGCCGAGGCGGGACTGATCGAGCAGCCGTTCGTGCCGGATTATGCGGTTCATAACGCACATATGTATTATATCAAGACGAAGGACCTGGATACGAGAACGGATCTGATCCGGTATCTGAAAGAACAGGGGGTCCTGACTGTCTTCCACTATATCCCGCTTCATTCCTCGAAGGCCGGAAAACAGTTCGGCGAGTTCCGCGGCGAGGACGTATACACAACGAAGGAATCCGAGCGCCTGATGCGTCTTCCGATGTTCTACAACCTGGAAGAAGCGCAGATGGTGCACGTTGCAGAGAGCATTCTGGGTTATCCGGGATGGAAATGAGATGAGCAGATCGATTCTGCAGAAACTGAAACCATACTATGTCAGGAAGGCGCTGCGGTACCTGAAGCACTATGGACCGGGAGACTTCCTGATTCGTGTGCGTGAGCGGCTTGCCCCCGAGGATGTGCCATACGGACCGTGGTTCGAACAGCACAGGACCCGGGAGGAAGAACTGGAGAGACAGCGCAGGGAGTGCGGACTGTCATACGGTTCGGATCACACGACCGGCAGAGGACACAGTCCGCTGTTTTCCGTCGTCGTCCCCGCATGGAGGACTCCTGAGGAATATCTCAGATCTCTGCTTGACAGTGTGCTGGGACAGACCTTTCCGGATCTGGAACTGGTGATTGCGAATGCGAGTCCGGATGATGAGGATATGGCGCGGATCCTGCACTCCTGTGCGGAGAAGGACAGCCGCCTTACGGTGATCGACCTTCCGGAAAATGAGTCCATTGCCGCCAATACGAACGCGGCGATCAGGCATGCGTCCGGAACGTTCATCTGTTTTATGGATCACGATGACCTGATCGCGCCGGATGCGCTGTATGAAGCGTCCCGGTATGCGTTATCGCCGGACATCGATCTGATCTATACCGACGAGGATAAGATCCGGGATGACGGGAGAGGAGGACTGGAGCATTTCCAGCCGCATTTCAAGCCGGACTTCAGCCCTGACCTGCTGCGCTCGAACAATTACATCTGTCATTTTCTGATGGTAAGGAAGAGCCTGATCGATGATGCGGGCGGACCGGATGACCGGTTCGAAGGCGCGCAGGATTATGAGTTCATACTGCGGTGCATCGACCGCATCGGTCCGGAAAGGATCGCTCACGTTCCGAAGGTACTGTACCACTGGCGCACGCATGCAGCCTCGACAGCGGACAATCCGGACAGCAAGGCGTATGCCTACGACGCGGGAAAGCGGGCGCTGGAGGAGCATCTGGAGAGGCGTGGGTTCAGCGGAGAGGTCAGCCAGACAAAGGACCACGGTTTCTACCGTGTCCGGTACAGGGTGACCGGGCATCCGAAGGTATCGGTCATCATCCCGAACCGGGAGCAGAGGCAGATGCTGGAGAAATGCCTGACAGCGGTTCAGCGCCACACAGAATACGACAATTACGAGGTCATCGTCGTGGAGAACAACTCCTCGTCGAAAGAGATCCTCGATTACTACAGGCAGATACAGGGAAAGGACCGCGTAAGGGTCATCCGGTGGAAGCGGGAGTTCAATTTCTCCGCAATCAACAACTTTGCCGCAGGGAAAGCCGAGGGAGATTATCTCGTATTCCTGAACAACGACGTTGAGGTCAGGGACGGATGGCTGACAGAGCTTCTCGGCGTATGCAGCAGGGAGGACGTCGGCGCCGCCGGAGGAAAGCTGTATTATCCGGACGGCCGCATCCAGTCGGCCGGGATCGCGGTCGGCATCGGGGGAGTGGCAGGATCCCTGTTCACCGGAATGAACGGAAGCTTTTCCGGATACCTGCACAAGGCGTCGATCATGCAGGATCTCTCGGCGGTCACTGCCGCCATGATGATCGTGAAGAAGGACGCGTTTGACAGGGTCGGGGGGTTTACAGAGGAACTGGCGGTCGCGTTCAACGACGTGGATCTGTGCCTGAAACTGAGAAAGACCGGGAAACTGATCGTCTACGATCCGTATGCGGAGGCAACGCACCATGAATCCGTGAGCCGCGGGGACGAATATACAGCCCGGAACGCGGAGCGCTGGCGCAGGGAAGCCGCTTACATGAAGAGCAGCTGGCCGGAATACTATGAGAAGGGCGATCCGTATTACAACCCGAACTTCTCACTTGCGAGATGGGACTACACTCCTGGCTGATAAGGAGCAGAAAAATGCGGCCTGTTTCAGGCCTGCAGGCAGAGAATTGACAGATTACGGAGTTCTATGGCAGATATAAGCATCGTCATACCGAACTACAATGGAATGAAGTTCCTCAAGGGCTGCCTGGACAGCCTCAGGGAGCAGACGGACCGGGACTTTGAGACGATTCTGATCGACAACGGCTCGGAGGACGGGAGCGTGCCCTATGTCAGGGAACATTATCCCGAGGTGAAGGTCCGCGCCTATCACAGGAACACAGGTTTCTGCGGGGCGGTGAATGCCGGTATACGGCTTTCGAAGTCGCCCTATGTACTGCTCCTGAACAATGATGTTGTGTGCGGAAGAGAAATGGTGGAAGAGCTGCACAGGGCAATACGGAGCAGGAAAGATACGTTTTCCTGCTGTGCGAAACTGGTGCGGATGGACGATCCTTCCAGACTGGATGACGCAGGAGATTACTACAGCGCGCTCGGATGGGCGTTCGCGAGGGGCAGGGGACAGAGCAGTTCCCTGTATACGGAAGAAGAGAAGGTGTTTGCCTGCTGCGCGGCAGCGGCTCTCTACCGGCGGGATGTCCTGGATGAGATCGGACTCTTCGACGCGAGACATTTTGCGTATCTGGAAGATATAGACATCGGATACCGCGCACAGATACACGGCTACGTGAACCGCATCATTCCTTCCGCCGTCGTGCGGCATGCGGGATCCGGAACCAGCGGGAGCCGGCACAATGCGTTTAAGGTGAGGCTTTCAGCGCGCAACAGCATATGGCTGGTCCGCAAGAACATGCCTCTCTGGCAGATCCTGCTGAATGCTCCGCTTCTTGCGGCGGGGAGTATGATCAAGGCGGTCTATTTCTGCAGAAAGGGCCTCGGGAAGGAATACCTGCAGGGAACGGCAGAAGGACTGCGGGCTCTTGCAGGGATACCGGGTGCGCCGGTAGGACACACGGGAGCCTATATGAAGATACAGATACAGCTCTGGAAAAACTGCTTCCTCCGGATCGCGGAAGGCGCGAAGGAGAAACTGGGCTGAGGTGAGAATGCAGCGTGATTAAGGATAATCAGAAACATCTGAACCGAA
>CADCOU010000114.1 GCA_902803155.1 uncultured Lachnospiraceae bacterium
TCGATCGATCAGATCAATTCCCTGCAGTACACGACGCACAATGCGAAATGCCAGGGCTGTACCAATCACTGCCGCCTTACCATCAACCGCTTCTCCGGAGGAAGGCAGTTCATCTCCGGAAACCGCTGTGAGCGAGGGCTCGGGCTGAAAAAGAACAAGGATAATCTTCCGAATCTGTATGAATTCAAGGAGAAGCTGCTGTTCCGCAGGGAATCCCTTCCGGAGGACGAAGCAGACCGCGGTATCATCGGGATACCCCGCGTACTGAACATGTACGAACTATATCCGTTCTGGCACACGTTTTTCACGCAGCTGAAGTACAGAGTGATCCTGTCTCCTCCCGGTTCGCACAGGATCTATGAACTTGGAATCGAATCGATCCCTTCCGAGTCAGAATGTTACCCTGCGAAGATCGCTCACGGACACATTGAATGGCTGATCGCACAGGGGATCAGAAAGATCTTCTATCCCTGCGTGCCTTATGAGAGGAAGGAGTTTAAGGATGCCGGCAATCACTACGACTGCCCCATCGTCACCTCCTATCCGATGAACATCAAGAACAATGTTGAGAACCTGCGGGATCTGGACATCGAATTTGAATGCCCGTTCGTCGCATTCACAAACCGTGATACGGTGGAGAAACAGCTGGTCGATCTTTTCCCGCAGATCTCCGGAGATGAGATACGCCGTGCGGTTTATGCAGGCTGGGCCGAGCTCGAGCGAGTCCGCCAGGCGATCTATGACGAAGGACAGAGGGTTCTTGATTATCTGGAAAAAACAGGACGGCACGGTATCGTGCTGGCCGGTCGTCCGTATCACATCGACCCCGAGATCCATCATGGTATTCCGGATCTGATCAATTCTTTCGGAATGGCAGTGCTTTCTGAGGACAGTATCTCCAATCTTGCCGAGATCGAACGGCCTCTCACCGTACTTGATCAGTGGATGTACCACTCCAGGCTGTATGCGGCGGCCGAATACGTCAAGACAAGGGACGATCTGGACCTGATCCAGCTCAATTCCTTCGGCTGCGGCGTGGATGCTGTCACGACAGATGAGGTGCAGGATATCCTTGCGGGATCGGATAAGATCTACACGTGTCTGAAGATCGATGAAGTCAATAACCTCGGAGCGGCAAGGATCCGTATCCGTTCTCTTATGGCAGCCATCCGTATACGGGCCCAGCATCCCTACATGCGCGAGATTCACTCTGCGGCGATCAATCCGGTAGTCTTCACCAAAGAGATGAAGAAGAACTACACGATCCTCTGCCCGCAGATGAGTCCGATCCATTTCAACCTGCTGGAATCGGCACTCCGTGCGTCAGGATATGATCTGGTGTGCGTGAATCCTCCGGAAAAATACTCCGTGGATCTTGGGCTGAAATATGTAAACAATGACGCCTGCTATCCTTCGATCATTGTCGTCGGACAGATGATGGCGGAACTGACATCCGGCAAATACGACCTGAACCGCACAGCGATCATCATGTCCCAGACCGGCGGCGGATGCCGTGCGTCCAACTATATGGGATTCTTCAGGCGTGCGCTCAGAAAGGCCGGTCTTGAAAACGTACCGGTCATCTCCGCTTCCGTACAGGGACTGGAATCAAATCCCGGATTCAAGGTCAGTCTGCCACTTGCGCAGAGGCTCATCTATTCGATCGTACTTGGAGACCTGTTCATGAAATGTCTCTACCATGTGCGTCCCTATGAGATCGAGCCGGGAAGCGCAGACAGACTTCATGATAAGCTGGAAGATGAATGCAGGAAGTTCCTGATGTCCGGAAGCATCTCCATGCCGAAATTCCGCAGAATCTGCAGACACATCGTATCCGAGTTCGACAGACTGCCGATCAACGACGGAAAGAAGCCCAGGGTCGGAATCGTCGGAGAGATCCTTGTGAAATATCTCCCTGCGGCAAACAACCACCTTGTGGAACTGCTGGAGAGAGAAGGCGCGGAAGCCGTACAGCCTGAGATGGCCGACTTCTTCCTGTACAGCTTCTATAATACGAATTTCAAGGCTCAGAACCACTACGCCAACAAATGGACCGCACGCATCTGTAACTGGGCCATCTCCTATATCGAATATGTAAGGAAGGCGGGAAATGAAGCGCTTGCAGCCTCCTCACGGTTCGAGCCTCCGAAACGCATCCAGGATCTGGGCGAGATGGCAAAAGACATCGTCTCGCTTGGGAATCAGACCGGTGAAGGATGGTTCCTCACAGCGGAGATGCTGGAACTGATCCAGAACGGTACCCCGAACATCGTCTGTATCCAACCGTTCGGCTGCCTGCCGAACCATGTTGTCGGCAAGGGTGTGATCAAGGAAGTCCGCAGGCAGCATCCGGAAGCGAACATTGCAGCCATCGACTTTGACCCGGGCGCTTCCGAGGTGAACCAGCTGAACCGTATCAAGCTGATGCTGTCGACGGCCAACAAGAACCTGCAGTGAGCACATGAGTGGGTCAGTCAACTGCGCGGCAGGCGCCTGTACAACACGTCGCCTACCCTTGCTTTGCTTCGTCGCATTCGGACGGCGCTCCCGCTCCTATAGAAGCGTGGTCGCTTCGCGCCGCCGCACTCCTTGCAAAGCTTCAGTCGGCTTCCTATAATTGTCCAGGTGCCTGCCTTGCAGCTGTCTGACGCACAATATGGCTGTGATATATAAAAAGCCGTCCGGATCATTCCGAACGGCTTTTATAATTCATGTAGCTTTGTAAGAATATCCGTCAGACTCTCGACAGATACTCACCTGTCCTGGTGTCGATCTTCAGCTTGTCGCCGATGTTGACGAACAGCGGTACCATGACCTGTGCTCCGGTCTCTACGATGGCCGGCTTGGTTGCGCCTGTCGCGGTGTTTCCCTTTACGCCGGGCTCTGTCTCGGTGACTTCAAGCTCTACAAAGAGCGGCGCTTCGAGCGCAAATACGGATCCGTTGTAGGACAGAACCTTGCACATCTCGTTTTCCTTGACAAATTTCATGCTGTCGCCGGCAATATCGCTGTTGATTGCGATCTGGTCGTATGTCTCGACATTCATGAAGTTGTAGAGGTCGCCATCCTGATACAGATACTGCATATCTATACGGTCAATTCTCGCCTGGGGGAACTTCTCAGTCGGGCGGAATGTCTTCTCAACAACGCCGCCGTCGATGACATTTCTCATCTTCGTACGGACAAATGCGGCACCCTTTCCCGGCTTGACATGCTGGAACTCCAGAACCTGCATGACCTGTCCGTCAATTTCAAGTGTAAGTCCGTTTCTGAAATCGCCTGCAGAAATCATATATAGAATCCTCCTATCTGACTGACTCGTAAAAATCTAATTTATTCTAATATATAGGATGGCATAATTCAATATTTTTTTGGATATGGTATCTTTCATGAATGATACTGACAGCAGCCGGTATCAAGATTTTGTCTCTGGATTAAAGATTATAGATCAGTGCCATAATCTCCAGATCGCTGTCAGAATTGTTCTCGATAGCATGACCCTGGCCGTCTTCGATGAGGCATACATCCCCTGCATGGACAATGTGCGGCTGGTGGTCATTGTCTATGAAAGTGCCTTCGCCTTTGAGAATGTAATAGGGTTCGGTCTCGCCTTCATGCGTATGCCAGCCGATGCTTGCGCCTGCCGGGAGTACCAGGCGGGCGTACAGTCTGCCATGTCCGCACAGCTCTTCTTTCGTCAGTATATCATGGACCGTGACTGTTCCTCTCCCGTCTCTCATATGCTCCCTGTACTTGGTCTCTTCATGTCTGATCATAGTCGTTCCTCCTTTTTGATAGATATCCGTGATTTCTTTTACTACATGATAAAATGACTTTCCGTCATTCACAATCACTCTGTCTGCCGCTTCCATATACAGCGGTTCTCTCTCCTTCAGGATCCGTTCTATCCGCTCCCTGAGAGTTCCTTCCCCCTGCCTCAGTATAGGCCTGGACTGATCTCTTCCGAGCCGTGTCTCGAGTGTTTCGGTACCGGATTTCAGATAGATCACGCATCCGAGCTGTTTCAGGATGGGACGGTTTTCCGCTTTCATCGGAAGTCCTCCGCCGACCGAGAGAACATAATCTCCTTCCCTGTCAATCAGCTCCTGTATGGTACGTGTCTCGAGTTCCCGGAAGTATGCTTCGCCTTTTTCGGCAAATATCTCATTGATACTTATGCCTTCCCGATCAACGATCAGACGGTCTGTGTCCAGAAAAGGAAGTTGAAGCTTCTTTGAAACTGCTTTACCCAGACTGGTCTTTCCGGATCCCATGAAACCGGTAAGTATGATGCTGTTTCCTTTATCCATTTTCTTTTATCTCATGTTCCGAAGAAAAAGACTTCGAATGCCTGTACAGCCACAGGATCGGTTTCTCCAGGATCCGTTTCAGGACGATCTGGATCTCTTCTTTCGGATCGATCGGACATACCATGATCGTGTAGATGCCCATAAAGGTCCCGCCCCAGAGGTCTGTAAAGATCTGGTCCCCGATCAGCAGTGTGTTGGAAATATCTGTCCCCATCTTCTGCATGCCTCTCCGGTATCCTCCGGGGAGCGGTTTATGCGCAAGCCATACAGTATGGACATGGACGTCTTTGTTGAACATATCAACACGCGGCTTTTTGTTGTTGGACACCAGACAGCATTGAAAGCCTATTCTTTTCAGGCGCTCAAATAACTGTATGGCCCGTTCGTCCGCAGGTGCGCCGTGCGGCACCAGCGTGTTGTCAATATCAAAGAGTATCCCCCTGTAGCCTTCCTCATACAGTCTCTCAAAATCTATGCTGTATGTGGACCGGATCAGTTCTGAGGGAAAGAAAGGATTCCTCATATGTTTACCCTATTCCATTCATCAGGTCAAATATACTCAGCTGGTCAGATTCCGGAATTCCCTCCAGTATTCCGAGATTGACAAGTTTTTCTGTAATCGTCTTGGAACATTCTGTTCGCTGTCTGAAGTTATCCTGGGACAGGAACGGTCCGTCTTTCACCGCATCCACGATTTTGGACGCCGCACTGTCGCCGAGTCCGTCGATCTTGTTGAGGGAAGGCATAAGTTTGCCGTCGATGATGCAGAGCTTCGTGGCGCGGCACTTTGCGATGTCGATCTTCATGAATTCATACCCGCGGGCATACATCTCCCTGACGACCTTCATGGCCTTGTACTGTTCCTGCTCCTTCGGCTGGATATCACTGCTGTCTTTCGCCTCATATTCCCGGATGTGCCGGAGCAGCGCGTCCTGTCCCTGACACATCAGCTCATAGTCGAATCCGGGCGAGCGGATCGAGAAATACGCTGCATAATATGCAAGCGGATAATTGATCTTGTACCATGCGATACGCCAGGCCATCATGACATAAGCCGCCGCGTGCGCCTTCGGGAACATGTATTTGATCTTTTTGCAGGATCCGATGTACCATTCCGGCACGTCGTGCCTGCGCATCTCCTCTTCCCATTCCGGAGTGAGTCCTTTTCCCTTTCTCACTTTCTCCATAATCATGAAGGAAAGTTCCGGATCCAGTCCCTTGTTGATCAGGTAGATCATGATGTCATCGCGCGTACAGATCGCGGTGGAAATGGTACAGGTCTTGCTCATAATAAGATCCTGAGCATTTCCGAGCCAGACATCGGTCCCGTGGGCAAGTCCCGCGATCCTTACCAGATCCGAGAAGTACTGCGGCTGGGTATCTACGAGCATCTGAATGGCAAATTCCGTTCCGAACTCCGGGATGCCAAGTGACCCGAGCGGGCATCCGCCGATATCCTCCGGTGTGATCCCGAGCGCATGGGTATCGCGGAAAAGACTCATGACCTCTTTGTCATCCAGCGGGATGTCGGTTGCCGGAACGCCCGTAAGGTCTTCCAGCATGCGGATCATGGTGGGATCATCATGACCGAGGATATCAAGCTTGAGCAGATTGTGGTCTATCTTATGATAGTCGAAATGCGTCGTTACCGTGTTTTCATCGGTAGGCGGATGCTGGATCGGAGTAAACGTATTGATATCTTCTCCGTAAGGCAGCACGATGATACCGCCCGGATGCTGTCCGGTCGATTTTCTGACATCCACGATCCCTTTTGTAAGCCGTTCGATCTCGGCTGTTCTCCTGTGCTCGCCCTTCTTCTCAAAGTATTTTCTTACGTAGCCGAAAGCGGTTTTATCCGCAACGCCGGTAACGGTACCTGCGCGGAATGTCTGGCCTGCACCGAATATGACCTCCGTGTATTTGTGTGCCTTGGACTGATACTCGCCTGAGAAGTTCAGGTCGATATCAGGCTCCTTGTTGCCTTTGAATCCCAGGAACGTTTCAAACGGAATGTCAAACCCTAGCTTTTCAAGCTTTGTGCCACATACCGGGCAATCCTTATCCGGCATGTCGCACCCTGCCATACCGTCGAACTTCCTGACTTCCTCCGAATCAAAATCGTAATAATGACAGGACGGACACAGATAATGCGGATGCAGTGAATTGACCTCAGTGATACCAGCCATATTCGCGACAAAAGAGGAACCTACCGAACCTCTGGAACCGACCAGGTATCCGTCTGCAACAGATTTCCATACAAGTTTCTGTGCGATGATATACATAACAGCGAAACCGTTGGATATGATGGAATTCAGTTCCTTCTGAAGTCTTTCCTCAACGATTTTGGGAAGTATATCACCGTAGATCTCATGCGCCTTGTCATAGCAGATCTTTGTAAGCAGTTCATCCGAATCCGCTATGATCGGAGGACATTTGTCCGGACGCACCGGGCTGATCTTTTCTATCCGGTCCGCGATCAGGTTGGAATTGGTTATGACTACTTCCTTTGCCTTCTCCTCGCCGAGATATTCGAATTCCTTCAGCATCTCTTCTGTAGTGCGCAGATACAGAGGTGGCTGATCCTCTCCGTCTTCATAATCCGCCATCAGGATCTCCCGGTAGATTGCGTCTTCCGGATTTAGAAAATGAACGTCACAGGTCGCCACGACCGGCTTGCCGTACTGCTCTCCGAGCTGCACGATGCTCCGGTTGTAGTTCATAAGATCTTCTACAGTTTTCGGTTCGTTCTTCAGTTTCCCGTCCTTGTCATACTTCGGGACAGTCAGGAACATATTGTTTCCGAGGGGCTGGATCTCCAGATAATCGTAATAGTCGACAAGGTTTTTCAGCTCTTTGCGCGCGGCTCCTCTCTCGATCGCCTGGAACAGTTCCCCTGCCTCGCAGGCTGAGCCGATAATCAGTCCCTCCCTGTGGGCGCTCAGGAAGCTCTTCGGAAGCAGCGGCCTTCCGTTAAACATATAATTCAGGTGCGATTCTGAGACGCAGCGGTACAGGTTCACACGGCCTGTCTCGTTCTGCGCCAGAAGGATAATATGATAGTAATGCAGATGCCTGATCTGTTCCGGACCCGGCCTGCAGCTGTCATTCACCTGGGACAGCATGCCGATCTTCCGGTCCCGGAGCATCTCAAGGAACTTCAGGAAGATGGCTGCCGTACATTCGGCGTCATCCACTGCCCTGTGATGATGTCCCAGCGGGATGTTCAGTGTCTTCGCAACCGTATCCAGTTTGAACCGGCTCAGGTTCGGAAGGAGCGACCTTGCAAGGGTGACGGTATCCGCGTACGTAAAGTCGTGACCGATGCCGAGACGGTCGCAGTTTTCCTCAATGAAACTGATATCGAAAAACACATTGTGACCAACGAGCACGGCAGCGCCGCAGAATTCAAGAAACGCGGGAAGAACTTCGTCTATCCTGCGCGCGTCCTGCACCATGGAGTCATTGATGGACGTCAGCTGTTCGATCCGGAACGGAATGGGCACTTCGGGATTCACAAATTCCGAAAAACGCTCTGTGATCCGGCCGTTTTCGATGCGGACAGCTCCGATCTCTATGATCCGGTCCGACACCGGCGAGAAACCGGTCGTTTCCAGATCAAACACTACAAAATCCCCGTCGAAGGTCTGATCCTTCGCATTGACTACGGCCTGTACCTCGTCGTCTACCAGGTACGCTTCACAGCCATAGATGATCTTGATATCCGAACCTTTCGGAACGGCATGCCAGGCATCCGGAAGAGCCTGCACTCCGCCGTGATCAGTGATCGCTATCGCACTGTGTCCCCAGGAATCGGCTGTCTGAACGATATCTTTAACATCGGCAACCGCATCCATACGGCTCATCTTTGTATGGCAGTGCAGCTCCACGCGTTTTACAGGCGCATTGTCAATGCGGTGGATACGGAAGTCTGCAATCTTCTTGATCCCGCTCACACTGGATATCGTGAGTTCGGAATCATAAGTGTCAACCTTGACGGTTCCCTTGATCTTCAGGAACATACCGCTCTTTACTTCATCCGTGAATTCCGCGGCAAGTTCAGGCTCGAGAAAGAGTTTCACGCTCATCGTGTCGGTAAAGTCCGTCACTGACATCAGAACGATAACCTTGTCTTCCCCGTTGTTTTTATGGATATTGCGCGTATCAAGCGAGCTCAGCTGTCCGCGGATCGTAATCGTTCCGATTGCGTCTGTAACAGTAATGATCTCCTGCGCTTCATCATGGAAATCCCTGCCGTAAACGACATCCGGATTGTCAGACTGCTTCAGAACCTTTTCGCCTGACGAGCGTCTGCCTTTTTTTGAATACCTTCCCTTCTTTCTGCCGGATGCAGTGGAAGATGAACGTGGTGCAGGCATACTCCTGCTTCCGGCAGGCCCGAGGTTCATATCAGGCTGCTCAGGTACTGAACTCTCATCGTCATGTCTGTCGTTCTCTGAGTCTGACCGGGCATATGCATTCTCGTTTTCATATAATCTGTAATCAGACCGGACGATTTCGGCATCAGATTCATTCTGAACAGAAGATTCCGGTTTGCGGAATGCGATCGTTGACTTGAAATCGATCCCGCACCGCTCGGTGAAGATCTTATCCAGGATGCGTTTCAGTTCGCCTGCATTGGACCGGTAGACCAGAGTGTCCTCCACCGTGATGACACAGGTATCGTCATTCGTGAAGTCGATATCCGCTCCCTTGAACATCGTATAGAGATACTTCCGGTAATGGCGGAGTTCGTAGAGGATCGAAGCCCGGTAAGACTTCATCAGGTTTTTTGCAGTGTACAGATCAGAGAGATGGAACTTACCGATGATCTTCGTCTTCATCCCGTTCGGCTCTGTGATCTGTTCTTCCACTGTCTCCCGGATTCTGTCCATATCCTTGCTCGAGATCAGTCGGTCGCAGTCAAGGTAAACTTTAAGAACGGTCTTCTCCGGATCCATGGCCAGACGTGTGACCGTGGTATGGCGGAGAAGATCGCTGATCAGTTCATCTTCAGGGACTACGCCCGGAAATGCGTCAAAAAAAGCCTTTGTCATTCGTTCCAGTGATCCAGTTCGTATTTCAGTGTCTCAAGTATCTTATCTTCCGGTATCTTGCGTACGATCTCACCGCGGCGGATCAGAAGACCTTCCCCGATGCCTCCCGCGATTCCGATATCCGCTTCGCGCGCTTCACCGGGTCCGTTTACCACGCATCCCATGACGGCTACTTTGATATTGAGCGGATATTCCTGAACCATATCCTCAACCTGCGACGCCAGAGAGATCAGGTCGATTTTTGTCCTGCCGCAGGTCGGGCAGGATACGATCTCTATGCCGCCCTGCCTGAGCCCAAGTGTCCTGAGTATCAGTTTTGCGCTCTTCACTTCTTCGCAGGGATCCCCGGTCAGGGAAACACGGACCGTATCGCCGATCCCTTTCGAAAGGATCAGAGCAAGTCCGATGGAAGACTTGATGTTGCCCGAGAGTACAGTTCCGGCTTCCGTGATGCCGACATGCAGAGGATAGTCTGAAACAGCTGCGAACTTTTCGTAAGCCTCCGCACACATCAGAACATCGGATGATTTGATGGATACGACCAGATTTTCATAGCCCATCTCTTCGATCATACGGCATTTGTCCAGAGCACTCTCGACAAGAGCATCGGCAGTAACACCTCCGTATCGCTGAACCAGTTCTTTCTCGAGAGATCCGGAATTCACTCCGACGCGGATCGGTACGTTGTATTGCTTAGCAGTCTCTACTACAGCCTCTACGCGTTCTCTGGAACCTATATTACCCGGATTGATCCGGATCTTGTCAGCTCCGTTCCGGATCGATGCTATGGCAAGTCTGTAGTCAAAATGGATATCCGCGATCAGCGGGATATGGATCCTCTTTTTGATCTCCGGGATCGCTTCGGCGGCTTCCATGGAGGGAACCGTGCAGCGGATCAGTTCGCACCCTGCCTTCTCCAGCCGCAGGATCTGCGCTGCCGTAGCTTCCGCGTCCTCGGTCCTGGTATTTGTCATGGACTGGATGAGGATGGGATTGCCTCCGCCGATCACGCGGCTGCCGATCTGTACCAATCTTGTGTTCTCTCTGGAAGTCATATGTTTCCTTTCATACTTTGCTGCTGTTCTCTGCCGGTATAAAGATGCGGCTCAGTTTCGGATCGGTTGTATCTTTTGCAGCCTGAAGTGCCTCTTTCATAAGAGTATCCTGTGCGCCGATCAGAGCCTTTCCTCTCTTGTCGATCTTCTCATACCTGTTATTGTCTTTCAGTTCATGTGCCTTCAGGGTATCCGACAGCTGAACATCCAGAATATGGTCAGCTCTGGCTGCACATTCCTTATCCTCCAGCGGGAACAGGATCTCCACGCGGCGGTCCAGATTTCTCGGCATCCAGTCGGCGGAAGCCATGTAGACTTCTTCATTTCCGCCGTTTGCAAAACTGAAGATCCGGGCGTGTTCCAGGAACGTGCCGACGATCGAACGCACCCGGATGTTTTCCGATACGCCCGGAATGCCGACCTTCAGGCAGCAGATCCCGCGCACGATCAGGTCGATCTGCACACCGGCGCTCGATGCCTCGTAGAGTTTTGCGATGATATCCCGGTCGCACAGAGAGTTCATCTTGGCGATAATGTGCGCAGGTTCATTTGCCTTCGCATGACGGATCTCACGGTCGATCAGGGCATAGAACGCGTCTCTCAGCCAGATCGGCGCCAGATGCAGCCTGTTCCAGTGTTTCGGCTCACTGTAGCCGCACAGCATGTTGAATACCGCCGTCGCGTCTTCACCGTATGCATCCCTGCAGGTCATGATCCCGCAGTCCGTGTAGAGTTTTGCGGTGGAATCATTGTAATTGCCGGTTGCGAGATGGACATAGCGTCTTATGCCGTCCTCCTCACGGCGTACCACCAGCGCTATCTTGCTGTGCGTCTTCAGGCCGACCAGTCCGTAGATCACATGGCAGCCAGCTTTTTCAAGCATCTCCGCCCACTGGATATTATTCTCTTCGTCGAACCTTGCCTTCAGTTCGACCAGCGCCGTGACCTGTTTCCCGTTTTCCGCAGCCTGTGCAAGTGCAGCGACGATCGGTGAATGACCGGAAACACGGTACAGCGTGATCTTGATCGCAAGCACGTCCGGATCAGTAGAAGCCATCCGGATCAGGTTCACGACCGGATCGAAGGTTTCATAAGGATGGGATAGGAACAGATCTCCTTTCCGGATCACGGAAAACAGATCCTCATCTTCCTTCAGATTCATGAGTTCCGGGACCGGCTGCGGGATATACGGCTTTTCTTTCAGATGGTCGAATCCGGGCAGGCCGTACATCTTCATCAGGAAGGTCAGGTCAAGCGGACCTGAGATCGGATACATCTCCTCATCGTTCACATTGAACTCACGGCGTAGGATCTTCAGAAGCTTCGGATCCATCGAATCCTCGTATTCGAACCGGATTACTTCGCCCCACTGCCGCCTCTTCAGTTTCTTCTGGATCTCTTCCAGCAGATCGTCCGCTTCATCTTCATCTATGGTAAGGTCTGCGTTCCGGGTGATCCGGTAGGGATGCGCGCAGACTACGTCATAGCCTGCGAACAGTTTGTCCATGTTGGCTTCGATCACATCCTCAAGCAGGATGCCGGATGTGACGCCTTCCTCGGAAGACGGGATGCGGATCACACGCGCAAGCATGCCCGGAACCTGGACGGTCGCAAACATGGTCCCTTTCTTGAGGGTCTTTTCTTTCGATGCCTTCTCTGCGATCTTTTCTCCGTTCTTCTGCAGATTCATGGCAAATGTCATGCCTGCGGAGTTCTTGTCTCCGTCGCCTTTTCTGGCGGATATCAGGGCACCGATATTCAGGGTCTTGTTACGGATCAGCGGGAACGGCCTGGATGCATCAAACGCGGTCGGAGTCAGTACCGGATACACATTCTCCATGAAATAGGCTTCGACGTATTCCTTCTGCTCCTGATTCAGATCCTCAAAATCCATGATGATCTGCAGGTTTTCAGCACGGAGCGCCGGAACCAGAGAACGGATAAGCGTGGAATACTGTCTGTCGATCAGCTCATGGCACTTTTCTTCCACCTGCTGAAGCTGCTGAACGGCTGTAAGGCCTGCAAGATCCGGCTTCGTGTAGTTTGCATGGACCATATCCTTCAGCGACGCGACGCGTACCATAAAAAATTCGTCCAGATTGGACGCCGTTATGGACAGGAATTTCAGACGCTCGAACAGCGGATTGGTCTTGTCCCTGGCCTCGTCCAGAATACGGTAATTGAAATCGAGCCAGCTCAGTTCCCGGTTGGTATAGTACTTCGGATCCGTGTAATCGATCTGAGCCGGGGCTGTCGGGGAAGCATTTTTCGTATCGGGACTGATAATAGTCTTTATGTCAGTCTTTGCCGTACTCTTTGCGCCATTCTTTGCGGCGGTTTTTGAGCTGCTCTTGGCACTGCTCTTTGACGTGTTCTTGGCACTGCTTTTCGAAGCTGTCTTTGCCGATGTCTTTGCGGCGGCCTTTGAACCGGTACTCTTATCAGATGTATTCTTCGCCATTTCTCAGCCTCACTTCCTGGTCTGCTTTGTCTGGTGCAGGACCGGTTTCAGGTTATATACTTCCTCGAACAGGGAATCCTTCTCCTCGAGAGTTCCTCTCTCAAGGGTCAGGTCTTCATCGGACTGGACGCCCAGGATCAGTTTGCTTCCCTTTACGGATACATTGATGTCGCGGATCCGTTCATGATGAGAGCGATCCAGTGCATTTGCAGCCCGGAGGATCGCGGTAAGCTTCGCAATGACGATGTATTCCTCCCTGCTTACGGAACTGATCTGCGCCAGGTCGTCATAATAGTAGAATTCCGCGGTGTTGAAGCGCACTACGTTCGCTACGATCTGCCGCTCCGAATGGCTGAGTCCGATGATCTCCGTAGCCATCAGGATGTTGTAGGCACAGTCTGCGACGTCCGTCAGAGAAATATATTTGCCGCAGTTATGCAGGATCGCAGAGATCTGAAGAAGCAGACGTTCCCGTTTGCCTAACTGATGGATCTTTTTCATCTTGTCAAATATCGCAAGACTGTTCTCTTCCACGTTCCGGATGTGCGCCTGATGCGACTTGTACCGCTTTGCGATACTTCTGGATGCGGCAATAATATCTTCGTCAAACGCATGCGGGGAATTCACGGCTTTGGCCTGTACTGCGTAATCATAGGCGAGTCCGTCTCCGATCGAAACCGCCGGCAGCCACACCCCTTCTGATTCAAAACGCAGCAGAAGAGATCTGCAGATAATAGCAGACGGTACCAGTGAGACGGCATATTCAAACGGGATTGAGTAACGCCTTGTGATCTCCTCAGCGTTCATGTGCACGATATCACCGTACGCAGACGCAAACTCTTCCTTCGTTACAGTAAGGCCTTCCCTGTCCGGATATAGTGCATGGAACAGGGCATGAAGCTCCTTGTTTGTAGCGATCAGAGTAGTGATCTTGCGGTCCTTCTGGTAAAGTTTCTCGAATCCGTTCAGTTCGTGGTCCAGAAGTTCCTGCAGCAGGTGTTCAAAATGCGCATTGTTCTTCGCGAGTGGATAAAACTTCGAACGCGTTGCGATCTTGCCGATCCTCACGTTCTGCGTCGTGATCAGCTTGTCTTTGTCAAACATCGAGATCTGCAGGGAACTTCCTCCGATATCGACGATCGCGGTACCTTTCTTGATGACCACTTCAAATGATTCCGTCTGGGAAGCAATCGCCTTGTAATCAAGGAATCTCTGCTCGGAATTAGAGAGAATGGTAAGCTTCAGTCCGGTCCTCCGCTCTATGCTGTCCTTGACGATCAGACCAGTCCGGATCTCCCGGAGCGCACTGGTCCCGACCATGCGGTACGCGTCCACATGCAGACCATCCATGATGCCGCGGTATTCATTCAGTGTCCCGACCAGCATCTCCAGTTTTTCCGTAGACAGGGAACCTCGTTCGTAAGCGTCCACTCCCAGGTCGATCCTTCTGCTGACGCAGTCGATCATATGGAATCCCTTTCTTGCAGAGACTTCATAGATCTTCATCTCGGTCTCGGTAGATCCGATCATTACCGATGCAAACAGTTTCACAGCCATTTCAGCGCATCACCTCATTCTCTGTCACTTCCGGGTCTTTCCCGAGAAGGTGATCAATAAACTGTTGGGCAGTCCTTCCGCTTCGTCCCCCGTGTGAGAGTTCCCATGAATTCGCTGCCAGATACAGATCATCGAGCGGCATGTCGATCCCGTTTCTCTCTGCGAGAACCCTCAGGATCTCCTGGAATTCCTTCTTGACCGGAGCTCCGAAATAGATCGTTACCCCGAACCGGTAGACCAGGGAAAGCTTCTCCTGCACCGTATCGGAAGTATGCATGTCGGAACGGATGTCCCCTTCCTTGTCCGCATAGTTCTCCCGGATCAGGTGCCTGCGGTTGCTGGTCGCATAGATCAGCACATTTTCAGGCTTTTTCTCCAGGCCGCCTTCGATCACGGCCTTCAGATATTTGTAATCTGTCTCAAACTCCTCAAAAGACAGATCGTCCATGTAGATGATAAAACGGTAGTTCCGGTTCTTGATCTGAGCCAGGACATCAACCAGGTCACGCAGCTGATGTTTATAGAGTTCTATGATCCTCAGTCCCCTGTCATAGTACTCATTCAGGATCGCTTTGATGCTGGAGGACTTGCCGGTGCCCGCGTCTCCGAAGAGAAGACAGTTGTTCGCCTTTCTTCCGGCAAGGAACGCTTCCGTGTTCTCCCTGAGTTTCTTCTTCTGGATCTCATACCCTACCAGATCGTCCAGTTTCATGTGCGCAATATTCGTGATCGGTACGATATCGACAATATCATGGCTGTCGTGATGCACCAGGCGGAATGCCTTGTGAAGGCCAAACTTACCGCATCCGAAGTCACGGTAGAACAGTTCCACATGTTCCTTGAACTCCGAAGCGTCCCGTGAGGCTGCCAGTTTCCCGGACAGCTCTTCGATCCGGTCCCGTATACGGCGGCTTGCAAGCCTCCTGTCGTCCCCTCCGAATTCATATCCTGCCACCATATCGTACATTGATATGCCCAGCACATCCTCAATGTCAGCGAAGGTGTAAGCATACAATTCTCGGAATATCTCAAAATCATGAAGCGCTATCCGGTTCAGTCCGCCTTCGACATGCCCCCTGATCTCACAGGCTCTGGAAAAGGCATTCTCATGATAGACAAGGAGCCAGGTCAGACAGGAATGCCATACATTCCCTGAGAACCCGTAGCTTTCAGCCTTTTCGATCATCTCCTGCATCAGAGCTGTATACCGGTCCGTCAGTGCGGACAGATCCGCCCCTGCACAGGAATCGCCTGACGATGCGGACGATATGCTTTCCCTCAGAGATGATAGCTTGTGCAGGATCCCGTTATCTTCATCCCTGTACAGGACAAGCTGCTTGATATGATTCATATAGTACCCTATCTCCTTAAACTGCTCTGGTCTGTCTCAGAAAGAAATGTCTCCGGGTGGAGAACATCTTATGCCGGATAATGAAAACATCTCAGTAGTTTCCCAGAATCTTCATATTGATGGCTTCCTCACGGATCCCCCGCAGTGCGTTCCTGACTCCCGAATCGTTGAGATTGCCTTCAAAATCAATAAAAAACCGGTATTCCCAGGTTCTCCCCGGTATCGGTCTGGATTCAATGCGGGTCATGTTCAGGTCATTGAAAACAAAATTTGACAGGATGTTGTGAAGAGATCCGGTAGTATGCGGCAGCTCAAAACAGATACTGATCTTTGAGGCCCCCCTGACAAATACTCTCTGATTCGTTACGATCATGAACCGGGTGACATTTGCTTCCTGGTCATTCACATGATCCAGAAGAATGTCCAGGCCGAACCGTTTTGCCGCAAATGCACTGCCGATCGCAGCCTGATCATGCTTTCCTTCCAGAGCTATTTTTCTGGCAGCGAGCGCTGTATTGCCGAACGCAACCTCTTCCCAGCCGCGGTGTTCCTGGAACAGTCCCTCACACTGAGCAAGCGCGTGCGGATGGGATACAACTCGGCGGATCTGATCGACAGAAGTACCCGGAACCGCCATAAGAACATGTTCCACCGGAATGATCTGCTCTGCGACGATATAGTTTTCGAAATCGACAAGCAGGTCAAAATTATCGGTTACGATGCCTGCCGTCGAATTCTCGATCGGGAGTACCGCATAGTCTGCGGATCCTTCCGCGATCACTTCCATCGCGTCCCGGAATTTCGGAACGTGGAAGGAGTTGACATTTTCCCCGAAAAAGGCTTCCATGGCAGCGTGGCTGTACGCGCCTTCGACTCCCTGGAATACGACCCGGATGTTCTCACTGTCCAGTGCTTCGATCTCAATAAACGGTGTCCTGCCCGGAACGCCAGCCTCTTCAAGAATCGCAAACTGCCGCTTCCGGCTCATACTCATCAGCTGGGAAAACAGTTCCGTGATTCCTTTTTTGTTGAATTCGGTATGGGCCAGGCTTCGGACCTTTTCCAGTTTTACTTTTTCGCGGTCTTTATCATAGACCTTCCTGCCGGTTCGGATCTTGTATTCCCCCACCTGATCCGAAACCTGCATTCTCTCTTCGTACAGTCTCACGATCTCCAGGTCGATCCGGTCTATTTCCTCTCGCAGCTCTTCCAGATCCGGAAGATTCGTGTTCTTATCATTCTTATTCGTATTCACTTACTTTCCCTTTGTCATGTTCACGACAATATCAGAACCCGAATCAGGGGACATTATTCGTCCCAGCCTTCTGTGTACCGGTAGTGCACCATGATATTGCGCACTTCCTGCCCCGGCTGTTTTTCTATATCCTCTATGTCTGTCACATACGGCATGACCGGCGACTCTTCCTGCAGTTCCAGGTCGATCCAGTTATATGCCGCATATCTGGCATCTTCCAGAGCTTCGTGAAGTGTTTTTCCCTCACATCTGCACCCGTCCAGATCCGGGAACTCACCCGTCCAGGTACCTTCTTCTGTCTTTGTCAGCACGACCGGATAGATAAATGTCATCGCGTTCTTCCTCTCTGCGTTTTTATCCGTTTGATTATACCATAAGAAAGAAATTCTGCCCACGGTTTTAAGCCGCGGGCAGAAGCCTCTTCCGGTCTGTTATCTTTTCTTTTTGGAGGAATGGTATTTTTCCTCACAGTAGATGCAGCGGTATGTCTCATTATCTTCATCGGACAGATAGAAGATATGATCCAGACCCTGTTCGATAGAAGTGATACACCGCGGGTTCTTGCAGTGGATCACGTTGACCAGTTTCTTTGGCAGGTTCAGTTTTCTTTTTTCAACGATCACTGCATCCTTAATGATGTTGACTGTAATGGTGTGGTCGATGAATCCGAGCGCGTCCAGATCCAGCAGTTCCAGAGGAGCTTCCACTTTTATGATGTCCTTCTCCCCCATTTTGTTGGAACGTGCATGCATGATCATGGCGACCTGGCAGTCCAGTTTATCCAGCTTCAGTCTCTTGTAGATATCCATGGCCTTCCCGGAAGGGATATGGTCCAGGACGACGCCTTCATGAAGTCCTCCGATATTCAGCATATGTTCATCTTGTCTCATGTTTTATTCCCCCTTCGCGTCCTTCTGGAAATCTTCGCCGAGGAACGGTTTCGCCTCCGGAATATTCAACAGAGCCATGATCAGTGCCATGCGGATATATACGCCGTACTGCACCTGTCTGAAATAGCATGCACGCGGGTCATTATCCACATCCACGGAGATCTCGTTTACCCTGGGAAGCGGATGCAGGACCGTGCAGTCCTCTTTCGCGAGTTTCATCTTCTCGGCGTCCAGAATATAAAAGTCCTTCATGCGGACGTAATCTTCCTCATTGAAGAAGCGCTCTCTCTGCACCCTGGTCATATACAGGACATCCAGCTCAGGCATGGCGTCTTCCAGACGTATCACCTCTTCGAACGGGACATTGTTCTTCTTCAGGACATCTTCCCTGACATAATCCGGAATCCTCAGTTCTTCCGGTGAAATGAGGATGAAGCGGATATTCGGATAACGGACCAGGGCTGATATGAGTGAGTGCACGGTGCGTCCGAATTTCAGGTCACCGCACAGTCCGATCGTCAGAGAATCCAGACGGCCCTTGATCGCACGGATTGTCGTAATGTCCGTCAGAGTCTGCGTCGGGTGCTGGTGTCCACCGTCGCCTGCATTGATCACAGGGATCCCTGAATGAACAGAAGCGACAAACGGTGCACCTTCCTTCGGATGACGCATCGCAGCGATATCGGCAAAGCATGAGATCACGCGTATCGTATCCGCAACACTCTCTCCCTTGGCCGCCGAACTCGAAGATGCAGAAGAAAAGCCAATTACCTTGCCCCCGAGATTCAGCATCGCTGTTTCGAAACTTAAACGGGTGCGGGTACTTGGCTCATAAAA
>CADCOU010000115.1 GCA_902803155.1 uncultured Lachnospiraceae bacterium
AGAAGACAGCATCATGGCGCTCTCCGGCGGAAACCAGCAGAAGATCGTCCTGTCCAAATGGATGATGAAGGAAAAGGAACTGACCGTGCTCATACTGGATGAGCCGACCCGAGGCGTTGACGTCGGCGCGAAGGTGGAGATCTACAACATTATCACCGAGCTCGCACGGGCAGGACTTGCCATCATCATGGTCTCTTCCGAAATGAATGAGCTGATCGGAATGTGCGACCGTATCCTGGTCCTTGGCGGACAGAAGATCCGCGGGAACATCCCGCGCGAAGCATTCTCCCAGGAGAGGATCATGCGGGCAGCCGCCTGCATCGAGGAATACGGCTTAACCGGTACGTGATCCGCAGCCGCCTTCCGGCGCATCGGAAACTGCGGACAATGTTCATTTCCGCAGAACCGAGCCCGGCAGGGGATGTGCGGTCAAGATAGAGACAGTCACAAGTATCATCAACAAGGAGGGAAAAAACATGAAGAAAAAAGCTATTGCTGCCGCTCTGGCCTGCACCATGGTCCTGAGCATGCTGATGGGAAGTGCCGCAAGGGCTGATGATGAACCCTATATCATCATGATCAACCCCTGGATCAGCCTTGCTGTCTTTGCAAACTCCGACATCGGATTCAACGATGCAGCGGAAGAGCTGGGATTCAAGGGAAAGATCCTTGGCTGCACCGAACTTACCGACACTGCTTCCTTTGAGATGTTCCAGCAGGCTATCACCGAGCAGCCGGATGCAATCATTGTCTGCCCCTGGGACTATTCCGCAATCGCCCCACTCTATGAAGAAGCCCAGGAGAAGGGCATAGCCGTCATAGACTATTCCTCCGACTCCGGGATCGACTCCGGCAGGATCACCTTCGTCGGAACGGACAACACCACCTACGGCCAGATCGCAGCTGACTATATCAATGAGCAGTGCGGCGGCGAGGCAAACGTGCTGACCATGATGGCAAACCTGGATACCTCCAACCAGCTTGAGCAGCGCCTTGCATTTGAGAAGAAGTGCGAAGAAGAGTATCCGGGCATCAAGACCGTTCTCGTTGACGAGGACAATGGCGACAGCGTACTCGGCCTGCAGAGATTCGAGGATGACCTGAAGGCACATCCGGAGATCGACACCATCTTCTGCCTGGAGTCCATCGGCGGCGTGGCAGCAGCAAATGCGATCGATGAGCTCGGTCTGGACGGCATCACCATCCTGGCGATCGACAACAACGACGATACCGTGCAGTATGTCAAGGACGGCCGCATCTGGGCGACCATGGCACAGAACTTCTACAAGATGGGCCATCAGTCCGCAACCGCAGCCTACAATTACCTCAAGGGTGAGGAAGTTGAGACGGTTTACGACTCCGGTACTGTTCTGATCACACAGGAGAATGCTGAGACCTATACCTTCGACTGATCAGACTGAATCTTCACAGGCAGCCATGTGCAGCCTGCGTAAATGAAATGATAAAAGCCCAAACAGCAGGTTTGGGCTTTTTCATTACATGGAGGGAAAGTTATGCTGACAAAGGCCATGCCTTTTTATGAATGCCGGGAAGGCATCTATGAGATTGATGAATTCGAGTGCACGGAGATCTTCGTGATCACCGGGAAAGAACGTGCTCTGGTCCTGGATACCGGCACCGGGATCGGTGATCTGAAGGGACTCATCGAAGAGCGGATCACGGACCTTCCCTATGATGTCCTCCTGACCCACAACCATGTGGACCACATGGGCGGTGCCGCATGGTTCCCGAAGGTTTACATGCATCCGGAAGACCTGGCGCATGAAGACCCGTGTTTTCCTCCTACGCTGGAAATGAGGAAGTTCTTTGCCCGCGTCATCCGGGAAGGCAGCGGGAAATACTATGACTATACGGAAGAAGATATACGCCCGTGGCCGAAGGAGCCGGAAAAACTCCCCGTCGAAGACGGACATGTATTTCATCTGGGCGGGCGGGATGTCACCATCTTCCACTGCCCGGGGCACACCGCCGGCGAACTGGTCGCCCTGGACGAAATGACAGGTACGCTGCTCTGCGGGGACGCCTTCAACGGCAATTTCCTTCTGGACAGCTCCCACCTGAAGGAAGACCGCCGCGAGATCGCATATCAGTGTCTGGACGCCATTAGGCGGATACAGAGTATGGAAGGGGCATACCGGTCAGCCTTTAACTTCCATCACGATTACCGCGGCTTCGGCTCACCGCTTTCCCCGGATCTGATCGGGAACCAGATCACCAACCTGGAAATGATTCTGAGCGGCAAGGCAGATTTCCGGAACATCCCGGACGTCCTGAATCCGGGAACAGACAAGTGGGTTGCCGAATACAGGAACTCGTCCATCACCCTGGTGGACGGAGACATCAGGACAATCGCCGGTTTATGGCAATAGTATTGCCTTTTTCAAAGTTAACGCCTAAAATAAGAAGTAAGAAATTCTTACCTTCAAGGAGGGCTGTATTATGTCTATAGATGTTCTTACTGTTTCTTCAAAAGGACAGATCGTCTTACCTGTGTCTATGCGCAGGAGTCTTTCTATCGAGTCCGGAGCAAAGCTTGCAGCTTATGCATCTGATGATGTCATCATGCTTAAAGTTATACGCTTACCCTCCGATGATGAGTTTAAGTCCAGATTGGACGAGGCACAGGAATGGGCCGCATCGGTAGGATATACCGAAGAAGATGTTGATGACCTTGTCAAATCGGTCAGAGCGAGGAAGCGGGGATGAATATCGCATAAGATTCTGAATACATGGATGTAAAAAGAAAATGAGCAGATATCGA
>CADCOU010000116.1 GCA_902803155.1 uncultured Lachnospiraceae bacterium
ATCAGTGTGACCAGCGTGACCGTGACAAACAGATCCTGGATCACCATCCAGATGTACTTAAACAAGTTTCAACCTCCCAAAATTCAAGTCTGCCCCCACTGAGACGCAGAACATGCTGACATGTGATACCCCGCGTATCACATGCCAGCAGATATCAGTTTATTTCACTTAGAAAATACAGAACTCAACAAAGTATCTGTATCCGTCTGCGGCTTACCACTCCTTGACGAAGTTCCAGCCGGTCCAGGTTGCCTCAAGCGGCTCTTCCCAGAATCCGTCCGCTTCAACACCGGTCTCGGAATCAACGTGAAGCAGGTATCCGTTTTCTGCCGGGCTCTTGATGCTCAGCTTGATGTCGTACTCGCCCTCTGCCAGAGCGATATTGTTGCCGTAATGCGGTCCGTCGGAAGCTGCCATCGGCATCATGGAACCGGTCAGAACCTCTTCATCGGTACCTGCCTTGTAGATCGTGTAGTCGATGCTCAGATAGGGAACCCATCCGTCAACCGGGAAGCTGTACGGATTCTCATTTGCCGTCAGATCAACTTCGATATGGAGATCGGAGCCTTCTCTCGGTGTCGCCTGATCTGTGGGTGCCATGTCTACCGGCTGGAAATAGACCATGCTCATGGTCATGAAATCCACATCCTGCTCGCCCTCTACGCCAAGCTCATACTCGTCAAATCCGGCCTCTTCCGCAAAAGCGAATGTCGGAATACTCAGCATCATTGCGCCTGCCATCAGCATCGCCAAAACTTTCTTCATGTCTTTCTCCTCCAAATGAATATTGTGATGATTTCCACTAAAAGTGCCTGTATGTCCAGGGGCCGGCTCTGCGGGGGAGCCGTCCCGGGATATCATTTTCTTATACGCTGCCTTCGTATTTCTCCGTCAGTTCCTTGCGCAGCGCGTCCAGCTTTCCTCTGTAATGCGCGATCAGGAATGTAACCAGCAGAATGACCGCCAGGATCAGCTGCGGGACCAGAGTCTCCAGGTACGGATAGATACCGAAGATCTGGATCACGTCATTCTCCGGTATGCCCGGTACACGCATAGCCAGGTCAAATACATTGCCTTCCGCCAGCTCCTTGATGCCGCTGCCCAGGAAGCTGACGCACATGACAGCCATGAGGATACTGGTCGCGGTAAAGAAGACCTTGATCGGCAGTCTGATGGACAGTTTCGTGATCGCCAGATAGACGAATACCAGCAGTACGCAGCCTGCGCCGAAGCCGGCCCACACCATACCTGCATTTCCTTCTGACAGCATGGGCTGATAGAACAGCACCACTTCCGCGCCTTCACGGAATACACTCAGGAATGCGGTAAACGCCAGAGCAAATCCGCTGCCCATGGCGACCGACGACTGTACCTTGCCATCGATATAGCGGCTCCAGGAGGCCGCCTCCGCCTTGGAGATCATCCAGTTGCTGACATAGAACAACACGCATACCGCGATCAGGGCTGTGATCCCCTCGATCACCTCCTGGCTCTGTCCTGCTCCGACCCAGACCTTCTTCAGGTAATACAGCCCGCCGGCTGCAACGAAGCTGGCAGCGATACCCAGAAGTCCGCCGATATAGACATTTTTGAGCGTCTTTCCGTTCCCGCTCTTCGTCAGATAGGCGATGATAGCTGCAATGACCAGGATCGCTTCGAGGCCCTCACGGACGATGATGCCAAAGGCGGCCAGGAAGGTTAGCCAGCGCGGATCGGACTTCCTGGTCTCTTCCACGACTTCTGCGGCCGCCTCTGTCTCTGCTTCTCCTGCAGCCGCTTTTTCCTCCGCTTCCTTCTCATCGATCTTCTTCGCGAGTTTCAGGATATCGTTCTTCGCCTTATCGGTGCTCGTGCGGTATTTATTCTTCTGATATTTTTCCTCTCCCTGCGCGATCAGGCCGCGGAGTTTTGAGAAATGGGAATCCATCTTTTCCCGTTCTTCCAGCGACAGGTCCGTATAGATCCTGTGGCTCAGACCGGACTCTTCATAGATGGAATAATAAGCTGTGTTGACATTATCCAGCGCCAGTTCGAAGTCCTTGTCCAGATAGCCCATGTACGCCGTGTCGAGCGCTTCCTTCACCAGCGTTGCCGGCTCATACCAGCTCTCATATCTCACGGCTGCG